>JACQPI010000084.1 GCA_016207585.1 Elusimicrobiota bacterium
ATCTTCGACAAAATGACCGACGTGGTCAAACAGGGCGGAACGCGGCGCGGGGCGAACATGGGCATCCTCCATTACACCCATCCCGAAATATGCGAATTCATCAGGATGAAGCTCCAACCCGGCGTCATGGAGAATTTCAACGTGTCCGTGGCGATCGATGAAAAGTTCATGAAAGCCGTCGGGGCCGACACGGAATACGAGCTGATCAATCCCAAATCCGGGGAACCCGTAGGCAAGGCTCGGGCGAAAGAGGTCTTCGATCTGATGGTCGAGTGCGCTTGGAAGAGCGGGGATCCGGGCTACGTCGTCATCGACCGGATCAACAACTCGGGCTCCAACCCGACGCCGGCCTTGGGGCAGATCGAGGCCACCAACCCCTGCGGGGAGCAGCCCCTGCTCGCTTGGGAACCCTGCAACCTGGGCTCGATCAACCTGGCGCGTTTCGTGGAAGGACCGTTGACGGAAGGCACCTTCGACTTCGAGCGGCTCAAGGAAGTCGTCAAGGCCTGTGTTCGATTCCTCGACAACGTCATCGAGATCAACAACTATCCCCTCCCGGACATCGAGCGCCTGGCGAAAGGAAACCGGCGCATCGGCCTGGGGGTCATGGGTTGGGCCGAATGCCTCGTGAAGATCGGAATCCCCTACGATTCCCACCAGGCCCTGGAGTTCGCCGATCGCCTCATGCGCTCCATCAATGACGCCGCCTTGGAGGCCTCCGAGGACCTCGCGCGGGAGCGCGGCGTCTTCCCGAACTGGAAGAATTCGATCTACGATCCACAGAGCCCTTATTGCCGGGGAGACCAACGCGCGCCCCGCAACTGCGCGCGGACCACGATCGCCCCGACCGGCACGATCGCGATCGCGGCCGGCCTCCAGGGAGGCGGCATCGAGCCGTTCTTCGCCATCGCCTACACCCGCTACAACGCGCGCGCGCTGGAGGCGATCAGGCGCGGGGAGAAACCGGAAGAAAAGGACGTCTTTTTCGAGGTGAACCCGCTGTTCAAGGAAGTCGCCAAGAGAAACAACTACTTCGGCCTGTCGGAGCAAGGGCTCTGGAAGCGCATCAGCGAAAACCGCAAGGCGGTCCGCGGCATCGCGGAGATCCCGGTGCATATCCAGAAGCTCTTCCCGGCCGCCATGGACGTCTCGGTCGACATGCACGTGCAGATGCAGGCGGCCTTCCAGAAGCACACCGACAACGGAGTCTCCAAGACGATCAACCTCCCCCATTCGGCGACCGCCGAGGACATCCGCCGGGCCTACACGATGGCTTTCGAATTGGGCTGCAAGGGCATCACGGTCTACCGGGACGGCTCGAAATCGCAGCAGGTCCTGAACCTATCGGCCCCCGCCGCCCCGGCCAAGAAACGGCGCAGGGACCCGTCCGACGCCTTCGGCGTGAAGTCGGAATATTATCAGGTCCGGACCGGCTACGGCCCCCTGCATATCCACATCAACTACGACGAACGGGGGCCCTACCAAGTCTTCACCAACATCCCCCCCCTCGGGACCGAAATCTCGGGCCTCACGTCGCTTTTGGGCATCCTCCTCTCCAAATACTTCGCGGAGGGCGGCGATCCCATCCGCATCCTCAAGCACCTCAACGCGGTGAAGGGCGACCGCCCCATCGGCCTGGGGGAAAATCGGGTCAACTCGATCGCCCACGCGATGTCGATCGCGCTTCGAACCCACCTCAAGAAGACCGGCTGGCTCGATGAAGGAAACACGGAGGACGCCAAGGGCCGCGCGGAGCTCCATGAGCTCACCAAGGCGCAGTATTGCCCGAAATGCTACTCCTCCAACATCGCGCACGAATCGGGCTGCTCCGGGCCGACCTGCCACGACTGCGGCTACTCGGAGTGTTCTTGACGAAGCACCAAAGTCACATCCGGGCGACCTTGATTTAGGGGATAAAACCCCCTATACTTATCGCGTCAGTGCCGGGAGTGCCATGGGACCGTCCGGTATGATCCAGGACGAGCCTTCTGCCCGGAGCGTCCACCCACCGCGCCGACGCATCATGCCCAATTGCGACCTCTCAATGCGTTTGCGCGACCGCCGGGGCGTCACGTTGACCGAGCTCATGGTGTCGGTCGCCATTCTCAGCATCGGCATCCTCGGTTTCATCGCGGCGTTCCAGTCCATCACGAAGGCCTTCACGATCACGCGGGCCCGGACCCTCGCGACCAACCTGGCTCAGGAGAAAATCGAGGCCCTGAAAAACATCCCCTACTACTCGCTTCTGATCACCACCGCCAGCGCCGTCGACAACGACGTCAGCCCCTCTTTCGATTACGACACCGGCAACTACCCCTCCGAGACGATTGCGATCGGCGGGATCACGTTCACCCGGCGAACGTACGTAACGCTGGTCCAAGTCAACGACAATGTCGTGGATTCGGTCGCCTATACGTATCCGGACAGCGGGATGAAGGGCATCCAGGTTTACGTCCTGTGGACCGAAAACGGGGTCCGTAAGGTCTGGTCCCTGACCAACATCCTGGAAAACCCCAACATCAACCCGCTCGACGCCGGCTTTTCCGGCACGGTGACCCGGGCGGGGACCTCGGACGGGGTCGGCGGCGTCCTCGTCCGCGTCGAGCAGAATCCGGCTTGGAACACCATCACGAACGGCGACGGCGACTACAACTTCCGCGTGTACCACGGCACCTATACCATCCGCTTCTCCTCCTACGGCTATTACGACGCCGTCTCGGCCCTGTCGGCCGCTTCGGCCGGCACCACCACGGACGTCGACGCCTCCCTGACGCTGATCGCCTCCGGTACGATCGCCGGCAACGCCTGGATGAACACCCATCTCGTCGTCAGCCAGGTCGTCGCCTCGACGAGCCAAATCAACGACAATGTTTTCTTGGCCCAATACATCGAGCTCTACAACCCGACGACTTTCACGATTACGATCGGCGGGGATCCTCCGCCCGTCAAGGTCAACTACAAATCTCCGACCGGATGCAACAACGCGGACACCTGCAGCGACTCCACGTATGGGATCAAGCTGACGTATGTCAACGATACGGTGGACCCAGGCCGCTATTACCTCATCGCCAACACCAATACCGTCTCGGCCGGAGGAGAATTCCTCGCCGCCGATGCCTATTTCACGAACGACGCCGATACGCTATGTTCCACCCCTCCGAACGGCAGCCTTTGGGATTTGGCAACAAGTCCTCCCAGGAAGCAAATCATCAATCCGAGCCACGGCGGGAGCGTCTGGCTGACGGACTCCTCCGGAGCGATCTTGGATGCCGTCGGCTGGACCCACAATGCCAATATTCCCCCAAACTGCGAAACGAGCTGCATTTATCAAAACATCACCGGCCTGGGCCTGCCGGCGGAATCCCAAATCGTGCGGATCGCTAGCCCCACCAGCTCGCTCAACGTCAGCGACATGTCTACCTACGGCCGCGCGTACGATTCCGGAAATAATCGGAACGACTTCGTCTATCCCACCCTGATC
>JACQPI010000089.1 GCA_016207585.1 Elusimicrobiota bacterium
ACCTTGCGGCGGCCCACACCAACGGAGCCCCTAAGGGCATCGCGGATGAGGAAAGGCCCTTTTCTTTCATCCGCGAGGAGCACCTCCCGAAATTGGCCTACCTGATGCGGCGCGGAACGCCGGAACACCTGGCGATGGTGATCCATTACCTGCCGCCTCACATCGCCTCGCGGTTCCTGGAATCACAAAGCGACGGAGTACGGACGCGGGTCGCGCACTATTTGGCGGACGTCACGGAATTGGAGGAGGCCGCGGTCCGCGAGGTCGAGAAATGGATCAAGACACGCATCGACTTCCTGGTCGGAGGGGAGGAGAAACTTGCGGAGATAATTGAAGGCATCCCCAGCGAGAAACAGGAAGAGTTCCTCTCCAAGGTCGCGGCGAAGGATCCGCTGATCCGAACCCGGCTGGAGCGTCGGTTGGTCCGCATCGAAGACCTTGCCGGGTTGGAGGCAGCCGAGCTTCAGGCGGTGCTCCGGAAAGTCCCGATGCAGACGGTCGCTCAGGTATTGAAGGCACGCCAGGATCTGGCCGATCAGATCGTCCCGAAGCTTTCCGTGAACATCGCGGAACGCCTCCGGGAAGAGATGGCCTTGGCCCGGGATATCCCGGACGATCGACTGCGCGCCGAAACCTTGCTCATCGTCAAGGCCTTGAAAGAGATGGTCCGGCAAGGCGCCGTCGTCTTGACCAAGGGACTCCTAAAAAACGCGGAGCCCAACGCCGCCCCGAAAACCTCCGACAGCTAAGGAACCATCATGGATTTGATGACGATCTTTGGAGCTACCTTCGGGGTCGGGGCGGTCTACTACGTCCTGGCCCACGGCGGCATGCTCAAGATGATCCTGAACCTCGAGGCGATCATCCTCATCTTCGGGGGGACGCTGGGCTCGGTCATGATCTCGTATCCGTGGTCGGCGTTGAAATGGATCCCATCCGCCCTGCGCATGATCCTCATTCCTCCCAAGAGAGCCGATTACCTGCTTTTGATCCGGACATTGGCCCAACTCGCCGAAAAGGCGAAACGCGCGGGGATCGAATCGCTCCAATCGGAACTGCCGCGCCTGCCCCACCCCTTCCTGGCGGATGGAGTCCAGATGCTCCTGGACAGCCTGGAGGCCGAAGTGATCCGAGAACGCTGCGAACGCGACATCCTCGTCACGCGCCACCGCCACCTGCAGCTCAGCGGCATCTTCCGCTCGGCAGGCACCTTTTCTCCGATTTTCGGCCTTTTGGGGACCCTGGTGGGAGTCGTCCAGGTCCTCAAAAACATCACCAACCCCCAGACCATGGGAGCCTCCATGGCCATCGCGATGACCGCGTCTTTCTACGGCATATTCGCGGCGAATTTCCTGTTTCTTCCCATCGCCGGGAAACTCGACTTTTACTCGGAAGAGGAGATCGTAGCCCGCGAGCTGATCGCCAAGGGCGTGCTCGCGATCCAACAGGGGGAAGTTCCCTGGATGATCTACCGTCGCCTGGAAGCGTATTTGGCGTACAATCTGCGTCGGCGCGCTCGGGAACCCGTCAAGAGCTGAGGTCACGGCCGCATGCACCCATTCGCCCATCGGATGACTTCGGAGACGGTGGAGGAGAATCCACTGTGGCTGGTCGTTCTCTGCGACATCATGACGAACCTCATGCTTTTTTTCCTCGTGCTCTACGCCTTCACCCGCCAGCCGGACCAGTTCCGCATCAAATTCGTCGAGGGGATGCTGACCGCTGCCGATGATAAAAATGAGCGCGCGGGGGACATCGTGCGGCGGTTCCAGGAGACCGAGGCCTCCCGCGCGCTTCCCGAGCTGCTGCGCAAAGCCGGCTTGAAGGACGCGGCGGAGGTGGAAGTGCGCGAGGGACAAATCCGGGTGCGCCTCCCCTCTCCGGTTTTGTTCCGCTCCGGAGAAGCCTTTCTCTCCCCGCAGGCCAAGGGGGCCCTGCAGCCCATCGGGCGGATGCTGGCCGGAATGCCGAATGCGCTGGTCGTGGAGGGGCATACCGACGACGTGCGCATTACGGCTGGCCCCCATCGCACCAACTGGGAACTTTCCGTCGCAAGGGCCTACGCCGTCCTGGAGCATCTCTCAAAAACCTTCGACATCCCGGAAGAACGGTTCATCGTGGCCGGTTACGGCGAATTCAAGCCCCTGGAATCCAATGCGGCGCCATCGGGACGGGCGCGGAATCGCCGCATCGAGATCATCATCATGCGCAGGGCCGCATGAGAGGCTCCAGGGACCCAACCACCCTTTGGATGGTTCCTTACGCCGATCTCATGTCCATCATGACGATGCTGTTTCTGGGGCTCTTCGGTTTCGCCTATATACAGAGGAAAGCGCAATACGAGATGGCCATCGCCAAACTCGAGCAGCAGTTCACCCCCAAAAAAGAAAAGTCCCAGTTGCTCCAGGAAGCCCAAGTGGCGGAGCGCCTCGAGGAAGAGCTGCTCTCGGGCGCGACTTCCATGGAGATCACGGCCCGCAGGATCCGCCTCAGCTTCGCCAGCCCGATCCTATTCGACGAGGGATCGGCCGACCTCCGGACCGAGGCCGCCCCCATCCTCGATAAGATCGCCTCCGCCGTCTCGCAAATTCCCAACCCGGTCTGGGTCGAGGGCCACACCGACGACCGCCGGGTTCTGGGAGGAAGGTTCAAGACGAATTGGGAACTATCGGCCGCTCGGGCCTATTCCGTGGTGGCCTATCTCATAAAAAAAGGAACCTCTCCGGCGCGCCTCTCCATTTTAGGTTACGGCCCCCACCGGCCCATAGCCTCCAACCGAACGGAAGACGGCCGCCGCAAGAACCGGCGCATCGAAATTTCGATCCTGCGTTCGAGGCCTGAAGGCGGCTTCGCGGCCGGCGTTTCCGCAGAAAATACGGGCCCGAAGGGAGCTCTCTGATGTCCTGGAAAGGCGCGGCTATCCGCTTCGCGGCCGCGGCGCTGCTTTCAGCCGTCGCACTCCACCCCTGGAGACTCCCGCACGTTGAGGCCCAAGCCGATGAGGACTCCGCTCCCGAGACAACGGTCCCCGCCACGGAGGCTCCGATCAGCACGCAACCCGCCTCGGGACAAATCCCCCAGACGCCGGCCGCTTCCGGGTCCGCGCGGTCGCAGATGGCCCCAGGCAGCACCAAGGAAAAAGAAATCCTCGCGCGCTACGAGAAGGCGTTTCTTTACTACAAGGGAGGCGACTACGGCCCCGCGGTCCAGATTTGGAACGAGATCCTCAGGATGGACCCGTCCCAAAAAACGGCGCAGAAGATGATCGAGGAGGCGCGCATCCGGATAACCGAAAAGTCCCGGACGCATCTCAACAAGTACTCCCGGAACATCGCCGAGGGAAAATACCAGAAGGCCTTCCTGGACTTGCAGCCTCTTTTGGATCTGGACCCGACCAATCCGAAGTATCAATTGCTGCAGACCCGCCTGGAGGGCATCCTCCGCGTTCTGCCGGAGGCCTCGCCGGCGACAAAGGCCTTTAAAATGGCGGTCCGCGGGTTAGAGGGCTATGTGGGGGAAACCGAGAATCTCAAGCTCACCTACAACGGCCTTCGCTACGCCAAGGAGCTCGCCCCGCAAGAACCCAAGATTGAAAGCCTTATGGAACTCTTCCGGTCCCGGCATCCCGAGATCACCCAGCAGGCCGACGCGGTCACGCCCGGAATGCGATTCTTGGAGTACAAGCGGTTCGTGGCCTTAAACCAGATTTATGACGGCAAGTACGACATGGCCATCGAGACCTTAAATGAGGTGCTCGCTCTGGAGCCCAAGGACCTGATCTCCCTCAAGCGCCTCGGCTCCTCCTATTACGCGATCGGCCACGTCTCGCGCGCCCGCCAGATATGGTCCGAGGCCCTGAAGCTCGCCCCTAAGGACAAACAGCTCAAGAAGTTCCTCGCCAAGTCCCGCAACCAAAAAGATCGCCGGAGCACCGCCAAGCAGTCCAAGAAACGCGCTGCGCCGCGCTAAAACGAGTACGAAAAGCGCATCGTTCCGGTGGTTTCCTTGAAGTCGTTGGCGGGGTTCGTCTTGTCCTTCGTCTGGCTCAAGCCCGCGCCGAGCGTCAGGCTCGATGCCTGCGTGAGATTGTAGGTCCACTCCATATTGCCGGTCGTCGTCTTC
>JACQPI010000081.1 GCA_016207585.1 Elusimicrobiota bacterium
CCTCGATCTTGATCAACTCCCCGTTCTCGATGAGGCGCTCAGCTATCGCCGTCGCCACAGCATTCGGTAATCGTTGGAATGGATGGCTATAGCAACAACGGTATCTGGAGATTCCCGAGTCAATCCAGCCGGGCCGCGCAGCGGTCCATATCGAAATCCATTCGAGGCGCTTTGGGATCGTACGCGAATCCTGCATAAAATGAGACACTCAGGCGAGCGATGTCGCGGCGCGTCGGCCATCCGACGAAGGCGATGCCCGACGAGATTTCTCTTTCTCCATACACCGCTGTTCCTGGATAGCGATGGTTCTCACAAACAAAGATTCTAGGCTCCTCGCCATCGAACGCACATTGTAGACCTACATGATATTTTGTGATCCTTTTCACAAGCGGCCGTACGATAAACATAGGACGTGTGGGAATATCTAAATAGTCGGCGATGTATCCCCCGTAGCCGTCGGCGTACAAGGATACTTGACGAATCCTGTCGCCCCCTGGGCCGTTATCTCCACAAACGATGGATCGGACTTTTTTGGAATGGATCGTCTTTGTAAAACGGCTGATCCGTCCCTGCTTGTCGATCTGCACCCCTTTCATCTCCGTGACAATAGCTTTTCCTTTATTCGACTCAGCTTCGAGCGTTTGGGCGAATGCCGGGATGACGCTCCATAGAAAGCATAGACCGATTCCTCCTGCAATAAACCCTTTCATCGATTTGCCTCCCCAAGGCCGAGATTTGACTGATTCGCGCCACCCTTGTAGTGTAGCGAGGCTTACGGCCCACCAGACAGGGCCCAATGGGTTCAATTTATGGGGTCAAGCGGCCTAATCAATCTTGGGCCTAAAGACCCATCGCCTTCGGAACTCCCGACATGCCGGCGACGGGCGTCCCTACAAAATCCCCAACTCGTAGAGGATCAGCGCCGCCGAGGCGATCGCGGCGGTCTCGCCGCGCAGCGTGCAAGATCCCAGCGCGAAGAGGTGGGCGCCGTGGAATTTCGCCATCTCGACCTCTTCCTCGCTGAAGCCGCCCTCCGGGCCGATGAACAAATTAACGATCAGGGTCTGTGGCGCGCGGTGTTTTTCCGAAGACAGGAAACCCCGGAGGGTCTCCCGAGCCGAGGAACCGATCATCTTTTCCCACGCGAACAGGGTCAAGCCTTCCCCTTCCGACGCCTTCAGGGCGTCCCGCAACGCCACGGACGGCTGCACCGCGGGCAGGTCGGCGCGCCGGCACTGCTTGGCGGCCGCCAGGACGATCTTGCGCCAACGGTCCCCCTTCGCCTGGATCCGTTCGGCCTCCCGAAGCAAAACCACCGTCCGGGCCGTCGTAACGGGGATAAAACTGCTCACGCCGAGCTCGGTCCCCTTTTCCAGGATCCACTCCCACCGCGAAGCCTTCATCAGTCCCTGGTATAAATTGAGGCGCGCCGGCCGCGCGGGTTTGGCGGTCTCCAGGGTTGCGGTCAGGACGCCTTCCACCGACCCATCCTGGGACAGCCGGGTGATTTTTCCCGCATAGCGCCCCCCCTTCCCGTCGAAGAGCTCGATCGTCTCTCCCTCCCGGCAGCGCAGCACCTTGGAGACATGAAACGCCTCGGGGCCCTCGAGACGGAACGCGTCGTCTCGCCGCGATTCGGGCGGCAAGAAGAACTGCGGCATAGGCCTACTCCCCTCCGAATATCTTCTTGAAAATACCGGCCTGGGGCGAGGCGGGAGGCTCGGGATATTCCCGTTCGCCATCCAAGGTCCGGGCGAAATCCTCAAGGATCTCTTTCTGGCGCGGCGAGAGGTGGGTGGGGACGTCGACTTTGATCTTCACGAAAAGGTCCCCGCGCCCGCGGCCGTGGAGCTTGGGCATCCCGCGCTCGCGAATGCGCAGCGTGGTGCCGTCCTGGGTTCCCGGCGCGATCTTGATCGTCGCCGGATCGCCGTCGATCGTCGGCACCTCGGCCGCGCAGCCGAGCGCGGCCCGCGGGAAGCTCAAGCGCATGGAGTAATAAAGATCGTCTTCGGTACGTTCGAAGCGGGGATGGGAGCGCACGCTCACCTGGACATACAGGTCTCCCGCCGCGGTACCATGCCCCCCGGCCTCGCCGGCCCCCTGGATGCGCAGCGTCGCGCCGTCGGTGATCCCGGCCGGGACCCGGATCGTCCGGTGCGTCCGCTGCCGAACCCGTCCCGAGCCCGAACAGTCCTTGCAAGGAGTCTCGATGACGGCCCCCTCCCCATGGCAGCGGGGGCAGGTCTGGGTCATCATGAAAAAACCCTGGGAAAACTGCACGCGGCCCGCCCCCCGGCATTGGGCGCATCGCTTGGGCGAGGAACCGGGCTTGGCCCCGCTGCCGCCGCACTTGGCACAGGAGGCGTGCCGGTCGTACTCCACCGTCACCTGGGTGCCGTGGAAGGCATCTTCCAGGCTGATGGAGGTCTCATACTTGAGGTCCACCCCGCGGCGGGCCTGACGGCCCCCTCCCCCCGTCCCGCCGAGGAAATTTTCAAAGATATCCCCGAAGATGTCCCCGAAATCCCCCGCCGCGCGAAATCCTCCGAAGCCCCCCGCCCCGGCGCCTCCCGCGGCCCCGGCCGAGACGCCCGCCTCCCCGTACTGGTCGTAGAGCGAGCGCTTCTGGGAGTCGGAGAGCACCTGATACGCCGCGCTCGCCTCCTTGAACCGCTCTTCGGCCTCCTTGTTGCCTTGATTGCGATCCGGGTGGAACTTCAACGCGAGCTTCCGGTAGGCCGCCTTGATCTCCGCTTCCGTCGCGTTGCGCGGGAGCCCCAGAATCCTATAGTAATCGCCGGCCATCAATCCTTCTTCTTGCTGTCGTCCACGACCTCGGCATCGACGACCGTGTCGGCGCCCGCCGCTTTTTCCGGGCCGCTTTTGCCGTTGCCTCCCGAAGCCCCCGCTCCGGCCGCCTGGGCCGCCTTGTACATCGCCTCTCCCAGCTTTTGGGAAACTTTGAGCAGCTCGTCCTTGGATCTTTGAATCCGCTCGGCGTCCTCGCCCTTGAGGGCGTCCTTCAATTCCGACAGGGCGCGGTCGATCGCGGTGCGCTCCTCCTGCGAGACCTTGTCGCCGTACTCCCGCAGGGCCTTTTCCGTGACGTAGAGCGCCTGTTCTCCTTCGTTCTTCGCCTCGACCTTCGTCTTCTGCTTCTTGTCCTCCTCGGAGAACTGCTCGGCCTCCTTGACGAATTTTTCGACTTGGTCCTTGGAGAGCTTGTTGGGGGCGGATATGGTGATGTGCTGCGTCTTCTTGGTGCCCAGATCCTCCGCGCGAACGTTGAGGATCCCGTTGGCGTCGATCGAGAAGGACACCTTGATTTGGGGGATCCCCCGCGGCGCGGGCGGGATGCCGTCCAGGTCGAATTTCCCGAGAGACACGTTGTCCTTGGCCATCGGCCGCTCTCCCTGGAGGACGTGCACCGTGACGGCCGGCTGGTTGTCCGATGCGGTCGAGAATATCTGAGATTTTTCGACCGGGATCGTGGTGTTGCGTTCGGTCAGGGGGGTCATGACGCCGCCCAAGGTCTCGATCCCCAAGGTCAGCGGCGTGACATCGAGCAAAACGACGTCCTTGATCTCTCCGGTCAAGACGGCCGCCTGCACGCCCGCTCCGGACGCCACGCACTCCATGGGGTCGACGCCGCGCTCCACCTTGCGCCCGACGTAATCCTCGACGAACTTCTGGACGATCGGCATGCGCGTGGGGCCGCCCACCAGGATGATCTTCGTGATGTCGGCCGTCTTGAGCTTGGCGTCCGTGAGCGCCTGGTCGACGGAGATCTTGCAGCGCTTGACGATGGGATCGACGAGCGCCTCGAGCTTCGCGCGGGTCAGCTTTAAAACCAGGTGTTTGGGAACGTTGTCGATGGCCGAGATGAACGGCAGGTTGATGTCGGTCTCGAAGACGTTCGAGAGCTCGATCTTGGCCTTTTCGGCCGCCTCGCGTACGCGCTGGAGCGCCATGGGGTCTTTTCTCAGATCGACCCCGTTTTCCCGGCGGAACTCGCCCGTGACGAACTCCACGAGGGCGTTGTCCATGTCGGTCCCGCCCAGCTGGGTGTCGCCGGAAGTCGAGACCACCTCAAAGACCCCGCCGCCGAA
>JACQPI010000085.1 GCA_016207585.1 Elusimicrobiota bacterium
TCCTCGATGGTGAGGATGTTATAGGGGTATTTCTGGTTGATGAGTTCCATCATGCAGGCGAGGGTGGTCGATTTTCCCGAGCCCGTCGGGCCGGTCACCAAGACGAGCCCGCGCGGCAAGTCCACGAAGTTGATCATGGAGGGCGCGAGGCGCAGTTGTTCCGGAGTCGGAATCTTGGAGGTGATGACGCGCATCACCGCCTCGACCCCGTTTTTTTGGAGCAATACGTTGACGCGGAAGCGCGCGAAGCCCGAGATGGCGAAGGAGCAGTCCAGTTCCCAGTGCTCCTCGAAGCGGGCCCGCTGTTCCTCGTAAAGGATGGAATAGATCAGGCGTTTGGCCTCGTCCGCGTTGAGGGTGGGAAACCCCGGGATCTCGGCGATGTCGCCGTCCAGGCGCATGAGTGGCGGCTTGCCGATGACGAGGTGGATGTCGCTCGCGCCCGACTGCACGGCCGTCTTGAGGACTTCTACGAGTTCCATGAAAATATCTCCCTTTGCGCGGCTGCTTCCGTCGCTCCTACGGCCGAGCCTCTTGCGGCTGCTCAACCGGGGCGTGCGTCAAGGCGAGGCAGCGGCCGAAATCGCGGCCCAGCACGACGCTCGTCATGGCGTGCCGGGAAGCGTCTATTTGAGTCACGATCTCGGCGTCCGAACAACCGAGGGCCTCCGCGACGAATCTCGCCGGTTCCGGATCCCCGGTTCGATCGAAGACGAACGTCGTGTCGCTGGCGACCGGATGATTCCCGAAGTCCACCACGTCGATTCCCCTCCATCTTAATAATTTTGTGGCTTGCAGCGCGATCCCGGGCGATTGCGAAGCGTTGCGCACCTCGGCGGTGATGGGCCCTTCCCCGGGATATTGCGAGGGGTCGGCGGCGCCGACGGAGGGCGCGAGACCTCGGAGCCTCGCCTCGAGACGCGGCAGGGTCGAAATCTGAGCGGAGGACACGAGGATGGGCCTGATGGAGCGCGCGTCGAGGCGGTAATACTCCAAGGCCAAAAGAATGAAGTCATAAATGCTTAAGTCCGCCCAATCCGGATCGCGCCGCAGGGTTCGCAGGGCGCCGGGAAGCCGGATCCAAAACCCGCCGCGACGCCGCTCATCGAGCAGCCGGCGCCGCAGCCCGGGGCCCCCCCAGGGACTGGATGCCGGAATGGTTCGGTCGAGGCGGTAGGCGTTCCCAACCATTCGGTCTAATATATCCTGGACGGGCTTGTCGTGGGGGCTTGGGGGCAATTCCACGATATCGAGCGTTTGCTCCTTCCAATGGTATGCAAAAAGGAATTGCTCGGTCGGCGCGGGCGGGGCGGCGCTGCGACGCAGGGTGAGCCATATGAAAAGCGAACCGTGCGAACGGCGTTGGGCCGTGATAGGAGAATGAACTTCGAGCCGGGCGGCCAACGCCAGAAGCCCCAATAGCGCCGCGACCGCCCAGCGTTCAAAACGAGGGTTCTGTTTCGAGTTCATGGCGAGATGCGTTTCGCCCAGCGGAGGAGAGTCCGGGTTCCGGGATGCATCCAATATCCTTGCGAACGGACATATCGGATCTTGGCCTCGACCGCTGCGCGAAAGGCCCGGCCCAAATTTTTCATGGCCAACTTCCGAATGACCGAGGCCTCTTTGAAATCACGGTCCTCCGAAGCCGCGTCCGCCACGTACAGGAGTCGGTCCAAGGGAGGCATGCCTGCCCGTCCCAGGGTATGGTTTTCAACGGCGCCGAGGACTCGATCATCCTTCACGCCAAAGGAGGTGCGGGCCAAATGGGCGCTGATGAAGGCATGCAACAGCAGGGGCGCGCGGCGCTCGATGGCGGCGCGATAGGGGACGCGCAGTCGATGCCGGCGCGCATAACGGACCATCTGAGCCGGAGTGAACCGGCGCCCGCAGTCGTGCAGGAGGCCCGCCAGCGCGGCCGCCTCCGCGTCGAGTCCGTGCCTTCGGGCTAAAGCCGCGGCGAGCCGGGTCACTCCCAGCGTGTGGCGGTATCGCTTTGGAGGAAGGACGACGCGCAGTTTCCGATGGATTTTAAGGCCGTAGAGTCGGCGGCGGCGGATGTAGTCCCGTACGCCGGCCGGGATCATGCCCCGCGTGTCGTCTCCGGTGAGCAATCGAGTCCGGATTTCGGTGGAGGACCAGGGGGGCGGCCGGACGGGCAATAGGGCGAAAGGAGCGCAGTCCATCCGGGGGAATGGAACCTCGGGACGTTTCGCCACCAGCCAATGCGCGAGACGGTAAAGTTCTTTCGGCCGCTTCCAGCGACGCAGGCCCAGCGCCGCATCGCTGCCTAGCAAAAACCATATTTCAGCGGAGGGATATTTTTGGCGAAAGTGGCGCAAGGTCTGGTAGGTGAATCCGATGCGGCGGCGACGGAGTTCGAGGGCGTCCAGCCGGACTTCCGGGTGGGCCGAGATCACGGGCCGAAACAACTTACGCGCCATATCCCATCGGCACCGCGCCTCGGTACGGGGTCCCGCCTTGAGCGGAGAGCCAAAGCTCGGAATGACGCAGGCTCTATCGGGGCGGACTCGGCGCAATGCGGCCTGGAGGACGACACGGTGGCCGTGGTGGGGAGGGTCGAAGCTGCCGCCGAAGAGGAGAATTTTCATGGTCGAAGTGTATCAA
>JACQPI010000002.1 GCA_016207585.1 Elusimicrobiota bacterium
AGTCCCTGTCGAGCATGACCCGGTGGCCCCGAATGAGGTAGATGCGCTGTTCAATGCCTTCTGTAGGTATCAGGGACTTTGGAAGCATGTTGGTTAAAAGGCTTGCCCGGATTCTACATTAAAAAATGCTCCTCGAAGATCCTTCGATTTAAGATTATTGCATTTGCTATATTTAAGCCGGGCCATGAAACAGAGCAGGGCATTCGAGACATTCCTAAAAAAGAAGGGCATCCGCCAGTCGGAGGCCGCCCGGCGTCTGGGCGTCCCGCATCCTACGGTATGGCGTTGGATCGAGGGCAGGAACGACCCGAGTCCGTTGGCAAGGGCCGGCATCAAAGACCGCATCGGTTTTGCCTGGAAGGATTAGGAAGGATCATGGGGGTAAGCATTCGGTAAACCCGTGTCGTTTGCCGGGCTCGTCGTCGGCCAACGCCTTGCATACCGACTATGGCCGGCCATAGTTTGCGGCTGCTCGTCGAGGCGCAATGGGTTCACCGAATGCTTACTTTCAGCGTTATCGCATAATGTTAAAAAATGCTGAAAAAATAAGAGAAGCCGGCGTGGCGGAACTGGCAGACGCAAGCGACTCAAAATCGCTCGTCCCTCGGGGACATGTGGGTTCGACTCCCTCCGCCGGCAGACTCTTCCTCTTCGGGGATGGTGACAGCCGTCCTGGCGAGCGTAAGCGAGCCGACGGCGCCAGAGGAAGGGGCAGCGCCCCTTCCATGGGGAGCGACCGCCGCGTCACCGATTACGCGGCGGCATCGGCCCGAGCGCGCAGCGCGAGGGTCGCGACAAGCGTGGGTTCAACTCCCTCCGCCGGCACGCTCTTCCTTACGGATTCCTTTCTTCATGGGATTCCAGGTTCCTGCGCCCCAAAACCCACGGCACCGTGAAGGCGACCGCGTTCACCACCGCGTAGCCGGCCAGGCACATCGACACGCCCGTCCAGTCCCAGGCGTCGGGTTTCCCGAATTTATTCTGGAAATACATCTGGACCGGCCAGGCCTCGATCGCCACCGTCGCGACCACGAACGCGAGGCAGGCGGCCATGTAGACGAACCCCCCAGCCGAGGATTCCACCTGGTGGATGTTCGGCACGTTCATCTTGGGGAACAGCGCGCCGAAGCCCACCCCCATGGAAGTCAGGGCGAGGGCCATCACCGAGATGCTCGCCAAGGACAAGCTCGATATGAAGCGGTCCGCGTGCAGGAGCCGGTTCGACACCAGGATCAAGACGACGCCCACGAGCAGGCTCGGCGCCAAGGTAAAAAGATATTTCTGCCGCATCATCGTCTCGACGCGCAGCGGGGAGGCCCGCAGCACCCAGAAGCTCCTGCCCTCCAAGCTGATGGATGGAAACGTGAAGCGAAGCCCCAGGCTGGAAAGAACGAATCCAGCCACCGCGAGATTCAGGAACGAAACGAGACTCTTGATGTCGGGAGAGTCCAGCGGCAGGCGGTCGATGCTGAAAAGATAGACGCAGACCAGCGCCGCCACCAGGAGAATCTGGGACCAATGCTTGACGTCCCGGAAGAAACACAAACGTTCCTTCCGGAAAAGGGCGGCCGATTCCAGCGGCAACCGCAGCCCGCGGGCCCAGCGCGTTTCCCAAGTTTCCTCGATCTTCTGGTCGCGGCCGGAGCGCCGTCCCTCCTGGGCCCCGCTGTAACCGTCGGCGTAGACGCGGCCCGCGGCGTATACCAAGGCGCCGTACGTCGCGGCGCAGACGCCGTAGAGGAGCGCGGCGTACGTCCAGAAGACGTCCCAGCGCGCGTGCGCGCAGCCCCACAGCGCCCGCGTCAGCCACCAGGACGGCAGGGCGGGCGCCGTCGGAGCCTGGAGGTAGCTCAGATACTGAGCCACGAGCTCGAGCATGTCGGGGCGCACCAACCTCTCCGGCTGGGAAATCCGCAGAAGCACGTAGAGCATCGCGACCGAGAAGCTCGACAGGATCCATATCATGTCGCGGGTGCGCGGGGATGGAAACAGGCGCATCAGCGCCAAGGTGAAGGCCATGCCTACCGAGGAGGCCAGGGCCAGGAAGGGGAAGACGACCCCCGCAAAGGCGAATAGAAACAACACCCCCAGGTGCTTGACCTGCGCCAGCGCGACCAGATACGGCAGGAGCGTGGCGGCGATCATCCAAGAGGCGTAGAAGGTCGCCTCCGCCGATTTATCGACGAACACCGTTCGAAGCGACACCGGCGCCTTCATCAGGAAGGGAAGATCGTACGCGTAGAACAGGGTCGTCAGCGACGTGACGAGGCTCGAGAGCGCCACCATGGAGAAGGTCGTCAGAAGGGCCAGCGCGGTCAGCTTCCAGATGAGCAGGGTGCCGATGACCGGGACCGCGTCCAGATACCGCAGCAGGCGCCAGAAGGCGGCGTAGAGCCCGATGATCAGGAGAAGCCCGACGAGAAGGAACGCCGCGTTGCGCGCTCTCTCCCAGGGGCTTTGCCGGAGGAGGCTGTTGAGGACGGAGCGGGCCTTGCGTCGAAGAAGGAAAAAAACCATGGATCCCCTAAGTCTTAGAGGTTTTTGAGCAAGGCCGAATACTCGAGCCCGCCGGTCAGGCTCAGAAAGGCATCCTCAAGCCCTCCGGCGCCGTGCCGCGCCTGGCGGTGGAGCTCCGCGACCGTCCCCAAGGCCTTGAGGCGTCCCGACACCATGATGCCGACGCGGTGACACAGCCGCTCCGCGATCTCCAGGATGTGGGTGCACATGAAGAGAGTGCATCCGCGCTTGGAGAGCCTCTGGAAGATTTCCTTGACGAGGCGGGCGCTCTTGGGATCGAGCCCGACCAAGGGTTCGTCGAGGAGCAGCACCTCCGGCTCGTGAAGAAGGGCGGCGGAAAGGACCAGTTTCTGGCGCATCCCATGGGAATAGGACTCCGCCAACTCGCCCCCGTACGGCAGCAGCTCGAACATCTCCAGGAGCTCCGGGATGCGCCTGCGCTGCGTCTCCAAGGAGATCCCGTAGAGGTCCCCGACAAAATGAAGGAATTCGCTGCCCGTCAGCTTGGGGTACACGAAAGGCTCGTCCGGGACCAAGCCTATCCGGCGCTTCGCCTCCAGCGGCGCCTCCTCCATGTCGATGCCGGCGACCCGCACCCTCCCGGACGTGGGCCGCAGCAGCCCGGTCAGGATCTTGATCGTGGTCGTCTTCCCCGCGCCGTTGGGGCCCAAAAGCCCGAAGATCTCGCCGCGCTCGATCCGAAGATCGAGCTCATCGACGGCCCGGAGATCGCCGAAATGCTTGGTGAGCCGGATTATTTCTATCAAGCGACCCGCGCCACGGCCGCCCGATCCGCGTCGTCGTGAACCGACAATAAATCCAGGTAATCGCGGCAGCGATCCTGCACCGCCTGAAAATCGAGAGACTCCAGCCGCCTCGTTCCGAAATCCTGAACGTTATAAGAGGCCAGAACGGTCCCGTACAACATCGCGCGCTTGATCCGCCGCGCGTCCGATATAAGCCCGCGGCCGGCGGCATGGCCCCCGTTGGGATGCGGCCGCGAATCCGGGCCTCCGCGATCCCGCTCCTCCAGCGAGGCCAAATATCCCATGAAACCGCCCGCGAAGGTGTCCCCCGCTCCGGTGGGGTCTTTCACCTCCTCGACGGGATACGCCGGCAGGGCGTGCAGCCGCCCCTGCGCCATGAGCAGCGCCCCATGCTCTCCCTTCTTGATGACGACGATCGAGGGGCCCCACTCCGACAACACCCGCGCCGCGCGGTAGTTGCTCGGCTCCCGGCTCAGCGCGCGGGCCTCGGCCTCGTTGACGAAGAAAATATCCACGCGGCTCAAAAGCTCCTTGAGCGCCGGTCGTTTGAGCTTGATCCAGTAATTCATCGTATCGCACGCGACGAGCCGGGGCCCTTCCATCTGGGAGAGGACCTCCCACTGCAGCTCGGGGTCTATATTGGCCAGGAAGACGACGGATGCCGCCCTCTGCCTGGGAGACAATCGGGGGCGGAAGGACCTGAAAACGTTGAGATGCGTCTCGAGGGTCTTGGCCGAATGGAAGTCGCGGCTGTAGCCCCCCTTCCACCGGAAGGTTTTCCCCGAAACGGTCTCGAGGCCCTCCAGATCCACTCCTTTCGACTCCAGCATGCCGCGGTGCTCGGCCGGAAAATCGGCCCCGACGACGCCGACCAGCCGCACGCGGGCGAAAAACCGCGCGGCCAACGAGAAAAAGACCGCGGAGCCGCCCAAGGCGTCGCGGCTTTCTCCCGCTGACGTTACGACGGAATCCATCGCGACCGAACCGACGACTAAAACGTCGCCGCGCCCGCTCCTCGTCATCTCAAGCTCCCTGCTCGCGCTGTTCCAGGAAAGAACGTATCTCGATCTGGGTGCTCAGCTGCTTTAGGTAGAAATTGATGATCTCGAGGGCCCTGCGTTGTTGAAGCGCCTGGGCGAATTCAAGCCCCTTCTTGTCGAAATCCTTGTCGCCCTTGTTCTCGCGAACGTACTCCTCCCGGATTTCGGAGGGGGCGAGCTTGGCGCTGTTGAAGATCAGCTGCTTGAACTTGGCGCCGAGGATCGACTTGCGCTGCTGCCGCTCGTATTCCTCCGGGGTGGTCCGCAGCGCCCGGCGTATCGTTTGGAAGTACAGGGCCTGGTCGAAATTTCCGTCGCGCTGGAACTGGGGCGTATTGCGGATGCTGAATGCCAGCTCCATCTCCGTCACCTCCAGCCCGAGCGCCTTGCCCTGCTGGTACAGGATCTCATCGACAATCATGTCCCGGAGCATGCCCTGCCTTATTTCCCGCGCCATCTCGTCGGTCAGCTCCTTGTCTTTGAGCCCCTCCCGCACGGAATCCAAGTACTGGTTCACCCGCGCCTGATAGATCGAGTAGGGGATCTTGGCGCGCCCCACCACCGCCACCGATTCCGAGTTGTCCTTCCCGGTGAAGTAATAGCCTCCCAGTCCGACGAAAATGCCGAGCAGGAATATCGTGATCGTCCCGATGAAGATCGAGCGGCGGTACCGGCGAAGCCAGGAGATCATCCGGTCAGGTCCCGCGCGCCGCCCCTGGCTCCGCTACGTCGCCAGGGACTGCGCGAGCGGAGAACGACCCGCGCGCCGCCGCGACCTGCGCGACGGGCTGCTCGGATTCCAGCTCCGCGCCCATCGTGCAGTTTCCGTCGAAGACCGCGCCGTCCTCGATCAATATCTTGGGGGAGCGGATGTTCCCCAGGACCCGCCCCGTGGATTTGATCTCGAGGTGGACGGAGCAGACGATGTCCCCCGTCACATGCCCCCCGATTTCGATTCGTTCTCCCGAGATGTTGCCGCGCACGCGCCCGTTCTTTCCGATGACGACCTCCTGGGCCTCGCCGATGTTGCCCTCCATCTCGCCGTCGATGCGGATCGAGCCCCGGACCGTGATCGAGCCGTGGAAAAACGCCTCCGGACCGATGACGGTGATCATCTCCCCTCCCCCGTACGCGGCCGCCTTCTTGAATATCGTCATAGGAGCGAGCTCTCCGTCATCGGATCAGCGAATCGTCCTCGTGCCCGCTCTTGAGATAGCGGAGCGGGTTGACCGGCTTGCCGTGCCTCCATATCTCGTAGTGGAGATGGTCCCCCGTCGAACGGCCGGTCGTCCCCATGTAGGCGATCATCTCCCCACGCCGAATCGTCTGGCCGAGCCGAACCAGCACCTTCGAGGTATGCCCGTACAGCGTCGAGTAGCCCCATTCGTGCTCCAAAAGCACCATGCGGCCGTATCCGCCGCGCCAGCCCGCATGGCGGACGATCCCGTCCGCGGTAGCGAGAATGGGCGTGTCGGCGTTGCTGGCGATATCGAGCCCGGAATGAAACTCGCTCGACTCCGAATCATCCCCCCGATTGATCGGAGAGAACCGGTAGCCGAATCGGGAAGTCAATCGCCCCTCGGTCGGCCAACCGACGGGAGTCGAGCGATAGAGGCTGCGACGGGCATTGATATACCACCGGATCTCCTGGAAACTGGCCAGCCGCTTCTCGGACTCCTTCCGAAGACCGACTATATTGGAGCGAATCACGGCCGGATTCGAGCGGACCGGGTCGCGCAAGAAATAGTCGCGCAGGCTTCGGCGGTCCATGACGTTGGGCCCCCCCGCCCCCTCCTGGACCTCGATAATCGCGCGGCGATCGCGCATTCCCAAGAGCGTCCTCATCTGCTGGTCCGTCTCGCGGGCGCGATCGAGATTCTCGCGGGAACGGTCGATTTCGGAGGCTAGAAAGGCGATCCGGGTGCGCATGACCCGGTTGTCGGCCTTCGTGATCCAGTAATCCACATGACGGCCCAGGAGATAGCCCCCGGACAGGGTGAGGCCCGTCCACAAGAGCAGGCAAAAAATAATGAAATTCAACGTAAAACGGAACCGCCACAGGGGAAGATCCGTGTGGGGAACGATCAGAACCGTCACATGGCGGCCCAAAGGCCGCAGGAGATCCTTCAGGAAGTTCAAGGATACCTCGTCTAGTCCGTGGATTTTATAACAGAAGTTGACGACGGTGTCAATAAGACGCGACGGTGGGATCGATCCGCTCGGACCAGGCGTCGATGCCTCCGGCCACGTTGACGGCCCCAAGAAAGCCTCGCCCGCGCAGGAGCTGGACCGCCCGGCCGGAGCGCCCCCCCGCCTTGCAGTAGACCGCGATTTCCCTGTCCTTGAACGGCTCCAACTCCGAAACCCGGTCCGGAAGCTGGCCCAGCGGGATCAGGCGGGCGTTTTCCAACCTGGCGATGTCGTACTCGAACTGCTCGCGGACATCCAAAAGGAAAATGTCCTCCTTCCGGTCCAGCTTCTGCTTCAGTTCTTCGACCGTGATCTCCGGCGCATCGAATTTTGCCATGAATCATTTCCTCCAAAACCATTATACCTTAAAATCCAAAAGCAGGGATGCCGGAGTTCACGTTCAAGGCGGGCGGTCGAAAGCGAGGGTCCGGCGCAAATTTGCTAAAATCTCGCTTCATGATTGAGTATAGCGGAGGGAATGGTTGACACCGTAAAGCTGTTCGGAAAGAAACCATGCCGGCAAATGCTCTGCGCGAAGCCTTCCTGAAGTTCTTCGACCGCCGCGGCCACCTGGTGTGCGCCTCCACGCCCATCGTCCCTCAGGGCGATCCGACGCTCCTGTTCACCTCGGCCGGCATGGTGCCGTTCAAGGCTTACTTTCTGGGGATCAAGAGCGGGATTTCGCGCGCCGCCTCCTGCCAGAGGTGCCTGCGCACGACGGACATCGACCGCATCGGAACGACCCTCCGGCACCTGACCTTCTTCGAAATGCTCGGCAATTTCTCCTTCGGGGATTACTTCAAGGCGGACGCGATTCATTGGGCGTGGGAGTTCCTCATCCGGGAAATGAAGCTCGATCCCAAACGGCTCCATCCCACCGTTTTTCGGGACGATTCCGAGGCGATGGACCTCTGGAAAAAGGAAAGCCCTCCCAACGCCCCGGCCCGCCTCGACGAGGACACCAATTTCTGGAACATGGGGCCGACGGGGCCCTGCGGCCCTTGCTCCGAAATCTACTACGACCTGGGAGAGGAGCTCTCCTGCGGCAAGCCCGGTTGCGAACCCGGCTGCGACTGCGACCGCTACATCGAGCTATGGAACCTCGTCTTCACCCAGTTCGACCGCCAGGAGGACGGGAGCCTCAAGCCCCTGCCGCAGAAAAACATCGACACCGGCATGGGGCTCGAGCGCCTGGCGCTGGCGGCGGAAGGCAAGCGCAGCCCATTCGAGACGGCCCTCTTGAGCCCCATCATGGCCGCCGCCCGGGAGGTCCTGCGCGCCTCCCCCCAAAGCGACCCCGAGGCCCGCACGGCGCTGCGCATCATCGCCGACCACGTCCGCTCCGCGGCGGTGCTCGCGGCGGAAGGCATCATCCCCTCCAATGTGGAGCGGGGCTACGTCCTGCGGCGCCTCATCCGCAGGGCCGTGCGCTACGGCCGGCTGCTCGACCGCCGCGAGCCCTTCCTCCGCCATCTGGTCGCGCCCGTGCTGGAGGTGTTGGGAAAACCCTATCCCGACATCGCGAAATCCCAGGACCAGATACTCCAGACCCTGAAGGCCGAGGAGGAGCGCTTCCTCATCACCCTGGGGAAAGGGGAACGGGAGCTCGATGAAATCCTGGCCAAAAAGCCGAAGGCCCTGTCCGGCGAGATCGCCTTCAAGCTCTACGACACCTTCGGCTTCCCGTTCGAACTCACGAAAGAGATCTGCCGCGACCGAGGGGTGCCCGTCGACGAGGCCGCCTTCGCCGCGGCCCAGGAACGCGCCACGGCAATCGCCCGCAGCGGCTGGCAGGGCAGCGGCGAACAGGCGAACGTCCAGTACGAAAAGCTCTCGGCCGCCAATCCCGGACTCGCGTCGCAGTTCACGGGATACCAAAATCTCCAGATCGAGACCCGCATCGCCTGCGTGATCCCCTACCGACCGCAGGACCCCCTCCCCCACGACGCGCCGGCAGGCATTCCCCAACTTTATCCGGGGGACGAGGGCGAGGTGATCCTCCAGCGCACCACCTTCTATCCCGAGGGCGGCGGGCAGGTCGGGGACCAGGGCTCGCTTCTCGACGATCTCGGCAACAAGGTCGCCGAGGTCCACGACACCCGGCGCCCCCTTCCCCACCTGATCACCCACCGCGTCACCGCGCTGCGTCTCCTCCAGCCGGGCATGAAGGTCAAGGCGTCCGTAGACCCGCAACACCGCCAGCTCTCGGCCTACCATCACACGGCCACCCACCTTTTGAACGAGGCGCTGCGGCGCGTCTTGGGCCCGAACGTCCGCCAGGCGGGCTCCTGGGTCGCGCCGGACCGCCTGCGCTTCGACTTCACGTTTCCCCGGCCGATGACGGAAGAGGAGCTGAAGGCGGTCGAAAGCCAGGTGAACGGAGTCATCGAGGCCGACATGCCCGTCGAGCCGCAGGAGCGGGCCAGGACGGAGATCGGGGCGCTCAAGGCCGTCACTTTGCTGGGAGAGGACTACGGAGAAACCCCTCGCTTCGTCCTGATCGCCCCCAAAGGCTGGAGGGCGCCGATGGACCGCTTCAGCCTCGAGCTCTGCGGCGGCACCCACGTGGAAAATACCGGCCAGATTCGGCGTTTCAAGATCGTCAGGGAATCCTCGGTCGCGGCGGGCATACGGCGCATCGAGGCCGTCGCCGGGCCGGCGCTGGAAGAGTATCGGCGCTCCCTCGAAAACAAGCTCCGGCAGGAGCTGGAGGACTCCCTGGCGCGCTACCTCCAGGTCGTCGCTCAGATCATGGAAATCACCCGCAAGCCGATCCGCGCGATTCCGCAAAGGGTCCCGGATCCCGCGACCGCCCCGATCCCCGACATCCAAAGGGCGCTCAGCGCCCTGCGGGAGCTCGAGAAGATGCTGCGCAACGAGCTGTCGACCCTCAAGAAGCAGGCGCTGACCCACCAGGCGCAGATGGGGAAGGTGCTCTTGGAGGTCGGCGACGTCCGCCTCTGCATCCAAAAGTTCAGCCAGGCCGAGACCGCGACGTTGCGTTCGATCGCCGACGAGGCCAAGCGGGAGATCGGCACGGGGGTCGTCCTGGTCGGGTCGAGCGACGAGAAGAAGCTGTCGTTCATCGTCAGCGTCACCCAGGACCTGGTCGGCAAGGGCCTGCACGCGGGCCGGATCGCGCAGACGGTGGCGGGCCTGACGGGCGGCAAGGCGGGAGGCCGCCCCGACTTCGCGCAGGGCGGAGGCCCCGACTACGACTGGGAGAAGATCGTAGCGACGGTGTCCGAATCGATCCGCTCCCGCGCCTGATCGATTTGTTAGAATGCCTCTTCGGGGGGTTCAGCGCCGCGCCCGACCGGAGGGAGGCAAGCAAGCGACGAAGAAACGGGGGGCAGAGCCCCCCTTGTAAATATAAGGGGCGCCCATGGTGAAATGGATATCACGGCAGCCTCCGGAGCTGCAAGCGCAGGTTCGATTCCTGCTGGGCGCACGGTTTTCTTCCGTTTTTCCCGTTCCGTAAGCGCTATTGCCCTCCCGGATATAACTCAGCTGCCATCAGGTTGAAACCCTATCTTGCGTCTGATTATGTAGAACGGCGCATCTATATGCTTCGGGGACACAAGGTTATGCTCAGTCCCGACCTCGCTACGCTCTACGGGGGCGAGCCACGGGCTCTGGTGCAGGCCGTAAAGCGAAACAAGGCCAGGTTCCCAAGCGATTTCATGTTCCAGCTCAATCTTAATGAATTTAAAACCTTGAAATCACATTTTGTGACTTCAAGTTGGGGCGGATTACGTCGAGCGTTGCCCTATGCATTCGCCGAAC
>JACQPI010000086.1 GCA_016207585.1 Elusimicrobiota bacterium
CGCTACGAGAAGCTCTTCCCCAGCGCCAAGACGACTCCGGTCGAGATGGTGAGCACGCTTGAGTCCGAGATGGTCTCCGATCCGGCGATCTCCGGCTCCTGCACCCTCTAGCTCTGCGCATCTTTTAGTTCGGAAAACACGCCGGGCCCTTCCATGGTATCATGGAGGCCCGGTGCTTTTTTTTCGATGTCTCGCCATTTTTTGCTTTCTCCAGACTGCCGGAACCACGGCAGCCGATCGAGGGATGCCGCAAGAAAACGCCGCTTCCACCTATCTGGGATCCCTCCTGGAGGCCGCCCGGCGTGAGCGCGTGTGGCAGGATCGCGCCTGGCGTCTCTTGCTGCATTACGAAAAGACCTGGCTCGGAAGTTTCCGCAGCGAGGCGGACTCCAAGTTTTTCCTGTTCCCTAGCGGGAAGACGGACCCTCAAGCCGAGCTTGAGGCCACGCTTACCGCATTTTTTCAAGAGAGCGCATCGACACTGCAGGCCGCCGCCCCTTCACAATCCGATCAGCACCCCCAATGCCGCTTTCCGGCGCGCTACGCCTGGCTTAAAGCACGCCTCGACCTCGACGCCTCCAAGCTTCCCGGACAAGACTGTCCCGCGTTCAAGAAATGGCGCGACACGATCGGCGCGGGCTCCGTAACGCTCGTCTTCGCCTCCACGTACCTCGACAACGCCGCCTCCATGTACGGCCACACCTTCCTGCGCCTTGACGACAAGAACGGAGCGAAAAACCCCCTGCTGAACTACGCCCTCAATTTTGGGGCCGAGACCCGCGGGGAGGTCGGATTTTTGTACGCGATCCGCGGGCTCACGGGAGGCTACGCCGGCCGCTTCAAGCCGGCGCCCTATTACCTTCTCATCCAAGAGTACAGCCACGTCGAGAGCCGGGACCTGTGGGAATACCCGCTGCGTCTCGAACCCGGGGAAGTGGAGCGTCTCATCCAGCACGCCTGGGAACTGCGGGAGATGGATTTTCCCTACTACTTTCTAAAAAAGAACTGTTCGTATCAACTGCTGCCTATTCTGGAAGTCGCGGCCTCCGCCTCCGATAAGTCGGCGAAGACGGCGCGAGCGGAGAACGACCCTCGCGCCGCGCCGCGTTTCAAGATCACCCCGGACCGCGCGAGCTGGATGATACCGGCCGATACGGTGCGCATACTCCAAAAACAGCCCGGGCTCCTGGGGGAACCGAAACGCCGCGCGTCCCACCTGACGACGCTCCGGATCAAGCGCCGCGAGTTGTCGGTGCGCGAGGCCGCCCTCGCCAAGGACATAGTGGACAAATCCACCGAGGGAGCCTTCGCCCCGTTGCGGAGCCTCCCCGCGCAACGCCAGGCCGCGATCCTCGACGCGGCGGAAGAGTACCTTCTATACCGTTCCGGCTATCGGCTCGATTCCTCGGGAAGTTTGGACGCCCGCGAGAGGGAAATCCTGGTGCGGCGCTCCAAGCTGCCGACCGAGCGTTATCGCGAGGAAGTGCCGCCTCCAAAGGTCCTTGGAAAGCGGCCGATCCTGCCTGCCGATAGCGTGCAATCGGCGGCATCGACACAGCCGTCGGGCCCCAAATCCACGACCGTTCGCGAAACGCCTAACTTCCCGTCATCTCCGGACCGCGGCCACCCGACCGCGCGCATCGGTCTCGGGGCGGGAGCGACCCGCGACTCGACCTTCGAGGAAATTTCCTGGCGCGGCGCGCTCCACGACCTGCTCGATCCGTCGGAAGGCTACACCGAGGGCCACCACCTCGAGATGGGGCACCTGCGCCTGCGCTACGACCGCAAGTCGGATCACGCCTACCTCCAGGAGCTCGTCCTCTTTCGAATGCTGTCCCTGTCACCCTGGGACGATTGGATCCGAAGGCCGACATGGAACATCGACACGGGCCTCGACGTCGCCGAGGAGCCGGGCAACGCGCCCTGGCGCTCCCTGTACTACAAGTTCAACCTGGGCGGCGGCCTGGCCTTCCAGACGTCCTTTTGGCGCCAAGAGACATTCTACGCGCTCCTCCAGGCCGATCTGGGGCTTGGCTCCGCCTTCCGCGACGACTACCGCCTGGGCGGCGGCCCGGCGGCCGGCATCCTGCTCGCCGAGACCGATTTTTGGCGGGCCCAGTTCGAGGCGGCGTATCTCGGTTACGCTCTCGGGGGATCGAGCCCGAACTTCCGGTTGTCGCTTGGGCAACACGTCAGAATAACGCAAGCGTCCGGCCTGCGCCTCAACCTGGAAAAACGGGGGCCCCGAGAAGAAATTCGAGGGGCCTGGGTCGCTTACTTCTAATTGGGGAACTCTGTTTACATAGGCCTTTGGGGAAGCTAGTGACGGACCATTTATCCACCGATTTTTAGAACTTAAGACCCATCGAATTTTTGGCGATTCGCGATACAATGTCTCTTATGAAAAAGATTCTTTCCCGGGCATTTCTTTGCTCGCTGTTTGTCGCCGGACCGTTGCCTGCCCGAACCGCCGGAGCGCAGTCCGCCCCTTTCCGCGTGGAGCCTATCTCGGCGCTTCCCACGGCCGGAACCATCTATAGGAACGAGACGGCCGGCGTTCTCTTGGTTCGCGACCCCCAGGCGGCGGGGGACTCGTTTTCCAACCTTTACGTGGCCGATCTCCAGAATACGGGAGTGACCCCCCAAGATTTGGAGCTTCACGGACCCTTGCTGTACTACCACTCCGGCACGGGCTCCTTCGCGGTGACGAAAATGGAACGGGGGCTCGACGCTCGCTTGGCCGGCCGCCTGTACCGGGAGGGCAATTTTAACGGGACACCCCTGCTCCAATTAGACGGATCCCCGTTGATTGAAGTTTCGGCGCAAGCGCCCACGCCGGTCCATCCCGTGGAGAACACCCTGCCGGCCGTCGAATCCCTGGCCTCCGGAGTCGCCGCGGCCCGCATTCAAAAAACCGTGGAGCAATTGGCCCAAATCCATACCCGCTACCACCGCTCCGACGGCGGGAAAGAGGTGCCGACCCTGCTGGCCGCGCTCTACCAGGAAGCCGCTCGAGGCCGCCCCGACGTCCGGATAGAAACTTTCGAGCACGAATCCCGGCATACGCCCCAAAAAAGCCTGATCGCCCGGATCGTGGGACAAAAGAATCCGAACGAGATCGTGGTCGTGGGTTCCCATATCGACAGCATAAACCAACGCGACCCTTACGCTCGCTCCCCGGGCGCCGATGACGACGCCAGCGGCACGGCGATCAATTTGGAGCTGTTTCGCCTCTTGATGGAACGGGGCGTACAACTGGACCGGACCCTGGAAATCCACGGTTATGCGGCGGAAGAAGCGGGGCTGGTCGGCAGCCAAGAGATCGCGCGCAGCTATGTCGAAGCCGGCAAGGCCGTGATCTCCATGCTGCAAAACGACATGAATCTTTATTCCAAAGACGGGAAAATGAAAATCTGGCTTGTTTCGTCGAATACGAGCGATCTCCTCAACGAGATGCTGGGGCGTCTGATCAGCGGGTATGTCGGAGTCCCCTGGGAAAAACGCCGTCTCGGGCTCGGCAGCAGCGACCACAGTTCTTGGAATCGCAACGGGGTCCACGCGGCGTTTCCTTTCGAGGATCCCGGTGCCTCCAATCCTCGAATCCACACTCAAAACGACACGGTCGAGGGCGCTTCTTGGGAGCAGGCAGCGGCCTTCGCGAGACTTTCCTTGGCCTTTGCCGCTCATTTCGCCGGAATCCTGTAGACTCTCCGGAATGCTCACCAACGCCCGGATCGCCGCCTGTTTCGAGGAGATGGCGTTCTGGCTCGAGATAGCGGGGGAAAACCCGTTTCGCGTGCGGGCCTACCAACGCGCGGCGGAGACGGCCGCGGGATTCGCAAAACCCCTGACCGAAATTTCGCAAGCGAAGCTTTTGGAAATACCCGGCATCGGCAAGGGCATCGCCTCCCACATCGCGGAACTCTCCGCCAAGGGCTCCCTCTCGGACCTGGAGGCCCTTCGCAAGCGCTTTCCCAAGGGACTTCTGGATATCGTCCGCGTCCAGGGCCTGGGACCCAAGCGGGCTCGACTGCTCTACGAGGAACTCCGCATCGATTCTCTGGAAAGTTTGCGCTCGGCGGCGCAGGCGGGGAAGCTGCGCGGCCTGGCGGGGTTCGGCGAGAAGCTCGAGGCGAGCCTCCTGCGCTCGATCGAGTTCGCGCAGCAGGCCTCCCGAAGAATGAACCTATGGGACGCCCGGCTCGTGATGAGCGATATCCTGGCCGCCATGAAGGCCGCTCCGGGCGTCCGAGACCTCGCGCCGGCGGGCTCCCTCAGGCGCGGCAAGGAGACGGTGGGCGACTTGGACGTCCTGTGCGCAGCGCAAGGCGGAGCGGCGCTCGTCGAGTTCTTCACGCGCCTGCCGCAAGTCGAGCGCGTGCTGGCGGCCGGAGAAACGAAAGCCGTCGTATGGCTCAAATCCCAAATCCAGTGCGACCTGCGGGTCGTGCCTCCGCAATCCTTCGGCGCCGCCCTCCAATATTTCACGGGCTCCAAGGAGCACAACGTGGCGCTGCGCGAGCTGGCCCAGCGCAAGGGACTCACCATCAACGAATACGGGTTGTTCCGGGCCGCGGACGCCTCCCGCAAGAAACCTTTAGCCGGCCGGACCGAGGAGGAAATCTACCGCAAGCTGGGGCTCGACTTCATTGCGCCGGAGCTGCGCGAAAACCGGGGGGAGATCGACGCGGCGAGGACGGGAAAGCTCCCCGAGTTGGTCCGGCTCGAGGACGTCCGGGGCGACTTTCATAACCATTCGGACTACACCGACGGCCAAGAGTCCCTCCTCGATATGGCCCGCGCCGCCCGCGACATGGGGTGGGATTGGGTCGCCCTCGGGGATCACTCCCGCAGCCTGCGCGTCGCCAAGGGGCTCTCCATCGAGGACCTGCGGCGGACGATCGGCGAGGTGCGCGCGATCCAAGCCAAGGTGCCGGAGGTGAAGCTGATGCGCTCCATGGAGGTGGACATCCTCAAGGATGGGACGATGGACTACCCCGACGCGGTGATCGAGGAGATCGACGTCGTGGTCGCCTCGGTCCACAGCGCCTTCTCCCAGAGCGAGGCGGACATGACGGCGCGCCTGTGCCGAGCCGCCGCCAATGCGCACGTCGATATCGTCGGGCATCTTTCCGGAAGGCTGATCGGCCGCCGCGAGGCCTACGCGGTCGACGCGCAGGCGGTCCTGGAGGCGGGGGCGAGAGAAGGAACCGCTTTCGAGATCAACGGCCAGCCCCAGCGCCAGGACCTGACGGACGCGCACGCGCGCCGCGCCGTGGAGCTCGGGGCGAAACTCGCGGTCACGACGGACGCCCACGCGGCCGCGCAGTTCCGGTACATGGAACTGGCGGTCCTCATCGCGCGGCGAGCCGGGCTGACGCGAAAGGACGTCCTGAATTGCCTTACTTACGGGGAGTTGACGGAGTGGTTGGCGCGGCCACGGCCGGGGACACGGGCGAAATCCCATTAGGTTCCCGGGAGCGCCCCTTCGCGGCCCACAGGGTGGCGAGCGCCAACAGGACGAGCACGCTCCAGCGGATCCAGCGGATCGGTTTCCAAATATCCATGGTCTCTTTCCAAAACGGAACGCTCGGTTATTATATAAAATGTCCCGACGTATGATAAGGATTGTTTTGCTGGCTTTCCTCGCAGCATCGGCCCGCGCCCAACAGGCGAAAAAAACAGGTTCCTCCGTTTCCGAGCTGTCCATAGAATTTCCATTGCCCGGCGGCAGCGCCGGCCATGGGATCATTTTCGCCGCACAAGGTTCGGGCCGCGAACAGCCCGCCGTGGTGGTCGTCCCGGACTCGCCGCGGGAGCGCATCGACGCGGAAGTCCGGGCGCTCTCCAAGCTTCTGGCGGCGCGCGGGCTGGAAGTCCTGGAGATATCCACCACCGGCACGAATATACCGGTGGAAGCCGTGCTGGGAGCGGCCGGGTACCTGTCTTCCCCTGGACAGGCGAATTCGCGTCGCATCGGCATTCTGGGATACGGCTGGGGGGGCCATGCCGCCTTGAGCGCGGTCGCTCTGAGTTCCGAGACTTGGTCCGCCGCGGTCAGCGTCGGCGGGGTTTCCGACCTATACGTCCATTATCGGCTGACCCGGGAGCTTCCGCCCGAGACGCCCGATTCCCAAGCGGCCCTCTGGAAGGAGAAGCCCCAACTCCTCGAAGGCATCTTCCCGGTCCAGGCGCTTGAGACGGTGCGGGCGCCGATCCTGCTCTTCCACGGCACCGACGACGCGCGCGTCCCGCGGCAGGAAAGCGATCGGCTCTACGCCCGGCTTCTTCAACGCCGGGTGTCCGTAGGGCTGATCTTGTATCCGAAGGAAGGACACGCCTTCGCCCGCGCGCAAAACCGGAACGATTTTCACCGCCGCGTCGCCGAGTTCTTCGATAAAAAACTCAGGTAAAATCGGATATAATAACAACGCTCCTTTAAAAACATGACCGCGCTGCTGCACGAAGAATCGCGGCCCCAGACCGGCACGCTCGACAGCCGGGGGTCGGCTTTCGCCTGGAAGGTCGTGCTCATCAACTGCGACTGCCATTCCTTCGACGAGGTGGAGCGCCAGCTGATGAAGGCGGTCCGCTGCACCCTTTCCATGGCCCGCAAGTATTCCTGGGAGGTGCACCACCGCGGGGCCGCGGTCGTGTATCAAGGACACTTGGAACGCTGCGAGGCGGTCGCGATGGTGCTCGAAGACGCCAATCTCGTCGTCCAACTCGCCCAGTAGGGATCTCTCCCGCATGCCTCGCGCGAAAATCCGGCCGCCGACTGCACGATGCGGCGCCGGCGCGCCGACTTCCCATCCGCGCCGGACGCGAACCCAGCAGCCTCGCGGCGTGCGCGTGCGGACCCTCGGCCGCAGCGGCCTGTCCGTATCCGAGATAGGCTTCGGGGCCTGGGGCATCGGCAAATCGATGTGGGGGACGACCGATGACGCCCAATCCCGCAAAGCCCTCCTGGCGGCCTTGGACCTGGGGATAAATTTTTTCGACACCGCCTACGTCTACGGCCACGGGCACAGCGAGACGCTCATCGCGCAGGCTTTCCGTAACTCGGGGCTCCGGGCCCAAGTCGCGACCAAGATTCCTCCCAAGAACATGGAGTGGCCGGCGCACCCGCGCACGCTGCTGTCCTCGGCGTTTCCGCCGGATTGGGTTCGTTCCTGCACCGAGACCTCTCTGCGCAACCTGCGGCTGGACTGCGTCGATGTGCAGCAGTTGCACGTCTGGACGGACGCGTGGCTCAAGGACAAGGCGTGGCCCGAGACGCTCGCCGCCCTTCAGGCGCTTCGCCGGGAAGGCAAGGTCCGCTTCATCGGCGTCTCGGTCAACTCCGACGACCCCGATTCGGCGCTGGAAATAGTCCGCTCCGGGGAGATCGACGCCGTGCAGGTGATCCTGAACCTGTTCGAGCAGCGGCCGCTGGAGCGCCTTCTGCCGCTGTGCCGGGAGAAGAACGTGGGCGTCGTCGCGCGCTGCCCGTTCGACGAGGGGGGATTGACGGGAACGCTCACGCCGCGCACGCGCTTCGAGCCCCAGGATTTCCGCAGCTTCTACTTCGGGGGAAGCCGCCTCATGCAGACCTACCAGCGCGCCAAGGAGATCGAAAAGACCCTGGCCAAGACCCGCACGCCGGACTTGGCGCAGGCGGCGTTGAAATTTTGCCTCAGCTTTCCCGCCGTGTCGACCGTCATCCCCGGAATGCGCACCCGGGCGCACGTTCGAGACAACGCCCGCGCGGCCGACGGCAAATATTTCGACGCGCGCGCCCTGGGGCAGCTCAAGGCGCACGCCTGGACGCGCAATTTCTACAGCTGATTCTCAGAGCTCCGCCAGGGCGGCCTTGAGGGCGACCAGCGCCTCGTCGATCTCCCCGCGGGAGATGACGAGCGGCGGCGCCAAGCGGACCGTCGTCTCGTGGGTATCCTTGGCCAAGAGGCCGTGACGCGCTAAAATCTCGCACAGTGCGCGGGCCGACGGCTCCGCGAACTCCAACGCGATCAAGAGCCCGCGGCCTCGAACTTCCTTAAGCTTGGGGTGCCGCAGGGTCTTTACCCGTCCCAGGAAATACTCGCCCAGTTCCGCCGCGCGCGCGGGGAGATTTTCCTCCTCTATAACGTCCAAAGCCGCCATCGCGACGGCGCAGGCCAGGGGGTTGCCCCCGTAGGTGCTGCCGTGCGTTCCCGGCTCGAAAAGCCCCAGGACATCTTGGCCGGACGTCACGGCGGACACGGGGTAGAGGCCGCCCGAAAGCGCCTTGCCCAGGATGAAGACATCGGGTTGAACTCCCTCATGGTCGGCGCAAAACATCTTCCCCGTCCGGCCCAGCCCGGTTTGGATTTCATCCAGACACAGTAAAACGTCGCGCCGCGAGCAGATATCCCGGACCTGCCGCAGGTACCTCTCGGGAGGGATGCGCACGCCGGCCTCGCCC
>JACQPI010000087.1 GCA_016207585.1 Elusimicrobiota bacterium
CGCCGCGGGCAAGCTGGACCGCGAGGGCTTCCAGGCGAAACTCGGCGGCGTCGAGTGGGCGCAATACGACGGCCAAGACGTGGCGATCCGCGGCTGCGCGCCCACCTGGGCGCACCTCATGGTGGCCGGGCGCCTCTTCGGCCGGGTCCGGTCGCTCTCCTTCCTGATGGACGACTCCAAGGGCGGGGTCCCCATCGAAGTCTTTTCCAGGCGTTGACAGGGCCCTGGACGATTTTCTAAAAAATATATCGTGATCCGCGCTGAGAACCTTGTCCGCAAGTACGGCGACACCGTCGCGGTGGACGGCATCTCCTTCGACATCTCGCCTCGCGAGGCGGTCGGTGTTTTGGGCCCCAACGGCGCCGGCAAGACAACGACCTTGAGGGTGTTGGCGGGCTTCCTGCATCCCACCTCCGGGCGCGTCGGCATCGGCGAGCTCGACGTCCTGGAGAACCCGCTGGAATGCCGCCGGCAGATCGGCTATTTGCCGGAAAACAACCCGCTCTACGAGGATATGGAGGTGTCGGAATACCTGGAGTGGGTGGCGCGGACCCGGGGACTCTCCTCGGAGGCCTGCCGGAGCGCGATACAAAACACGGTGGGGCGCTGCGGCCTGGCCGCGGTCGTCGGGAAATCCATCGGCGAGCTTTCCAAGGGATACCGCCAGCGGGTCGGGCTCGCGGCGGCCATCATCCACGATCCCCCGATCCTGCTCTTGGACGAGCCCACCTCGGGCCTCGACCCGAACCAGGCCCTGGAGGTCCGCGGCCTCATCGCCGAGCTCAAGCGAGAGAAGACGGTCCTGCTCTCGTCGCACATCCTCTCGGAGGTGCGGGCCTCCTGCGACCGGGTCATCATCATCCACCGGGGCAAGATCGCGGCCCAGGGGCGGCCGGAGGAGTTGGCGGCGAGCGCGTCCAGGGGGGATCGCTTGAACCTGGTTGTGCGCCGCGGCGCCGGGGACTTAGAGGAGGTTCGCCGCGCGCTCGCGGGGCTGCCTGGCGTGGCGAGCCTTTCCATGGAGGCTCAGGACGGGGAGGCCCGGTTCGTCATCATGGGCAATCCCTCGGCCGAGGATATGCGGCCCATGATTTACGAATTGGCGGTGGCGAAAAAGTGGCCCGTCCTGGAGCTCTACCGCGAGGCCGCCAGCCTGGAAGAGATTTTCAGGAGCCTGACTGCGTGAGCGATTCGAGGCTGTGCCCGCTGGTCCGCAAGGAACTCAACGCCTATTTCGACAGCCCGGCCGCCTACATCATTTCGGTGGTCTTCCTTCTGATCACGGGCTACTTCTTCGCCCAACCGCTGTTCCTGCGCAATCAGGCCGACATCGGGTCGTTCACGGACCTGGCGCCGCTGCTCTTGACGTTTTTCGTGCCGGCCATCACGATGCGGCATTTCTCGGAGGAATACAAATCGGGGACCATCGAGATCCTGATGACCCTGCCGGTGCGGGACCGGGATATCCTGCTGTCGAAGTTCCTGGCCTCCGGCGCCCTGCTCGCCGCGACGCTCGCGTTCACCGCGGTCTACCCGGTCTCGGTCGCTTTATTAGGGAAAGCGGACCTCGGGGCGGTCGCGGGCGCGTATGCGGGGCTTTGGCTCAGCGGCATGCTTCTGGTTTCCGCGGGGCTCTTCGGCTCGACGTTGTCGCGCAACCAAGTCGTCGCCTTCATCATCGCGTTCCTGATCGGTTTTTCGCTCTTTCTGCTGGGCAAGGTGGGCGCTTTCGTCCCGGTATGGCTTACCCCGTACACGGAGTTCCTGGGACTCGACGCGCACCTGGCGAATCTATCCCGCGGGGTCGTCGACACGAGGGACCTGATGTACTACGCCACGGGTTCCGCGTTTTCCTGTTCATGTCCCAGGTTCGGCTGTGGCTGACGCGGTCGGATTGATATGAGTCGAGATCCGCACAAGACGAAGTTGTGGCTTTCCTCCGGAGCGGGGGTGCTTCTGGTCGCGGCGATCGTCGCGGCTGCGAACTTCGTCTCACACTTCGCGTACGCGCGCCTTGATTTCAGCCGCGGACGGGTCTATTCGGTCAGCGCCGCCACGCGCAAGATACTGAGATCCCTCCCGGACAACGTCCTCATCGACGTCTACTATTCGCGGGAGCTCCCGCCTCAAATCGCGGTCAACAAGAATTATCTGCGGGACCTATTGCGGGAGTACGCTTCCGGCGCGGGGGGTAAAGTCCGCAGCCGATTCGTCGAGGTGGGAGAAGACCCCAAGTCGCGCGAGGAGGCGCTCAAGGCCGGGATTTCCCCGGTGCGATTCGACATCATCTCCAAGGAAAAATACGAGCAGCGCGAGGGATTCCTGGGCTTGGCCCTCCAGTACCAGGATAAAAAGGAGACGATCCCCTTCCTCCAGGATACCACGGGTCTGGAGTACGACCTGACCTCCCGCATCAAGGTGATGGCCTCCCCGTCCAAACCGGTGCTTGGCTTCGCCTCCGGTTTCGAGGCGACGTCGGCGGACGGGCTCGATCCGGCCGTCCTCGAGCCGCTTTCGGCGCGCTACGAGCTGCAGCCGGTCGACTTGGCTTCCATCTCGATAGACAGCGGCATCGCGGCCGACGTGGGGACGTTGTTTCTGATCGGCCCCCAGGCGCGGCTGCCGGACAAGGCGCTCTTTCTGCTCGACCAGTTCCTCCTGAGCGGGCGCTCCCTGTGCGTGCTGGCCGACACCCGGCGCGTCGATACGAGATCCTTCTTCGCCTCGGAGCTCGATACGGGGCTGGGGCCCTGGCTGAAGCACCACGGCCTGGAGCTCCAGTCGAACCTCGTTTTCGACGCCCAGAGCCAGATGATCCAGGTGTCGATGCAGCAGGGGCCCTTCTCGATCTCGAACATAGTCCAGTATCCGCCGATCGTGGTCGCGTCGCGCCTCAACGCGAGCCATCCGGTCACCAAAGGGCTCGACGCGCTGACGCTGCCTTTCGTCGGCCCGATCGAGGTGTCGACCCGCGCCGCGCGAGAGGAGCACCACCTTGCGCGCGGCACCGGGCGCGCTATCGCGCCCGGCGCCGCGCAGGCGGCGGTGGACGTCCTGGCGCGCTCCTCGCAGTACTCCTGGACCCGGGAGCCGAAGTCGGCCCGCGCGATGAGCCTCAATCCGTTCCAGTTTCCGCCTCCGGGCCCTACGGATTTCAAGGGTCCCTTCGTCCTCGCGGCCGCGCTGCAGGACCGTTTCACCCCCTATTGGCCGACGCCTCCGGCGGAATTGAAGGCGAAGGTCTTTTTGTCCCAGGCCGCCAAGCCGGGACGGCTGGTCGTGGTCGGGACCTCGAAGTTCCTGGGCCGCGACTTTCGCGCGTCCCCCGGCAACGTCCACTTTTTCCTTAATCTCGTGGATTGGCTGGCCCAGGACGCGGACCTCATCGCGATACGGTCCAAGTCCGTAGGCTTTCATCCCTTGCGGGAGATACCGGCCGGCTGGAAGGCGGCGGTCCGCTACACGAACATGTTCCTGCCGCCGCTCTTGGCCGTTCTGGCAGGGCTGTGGCGATGGGAGCTCGTGCGCCGCCGCCGCGCGGCGGCCGCCCGGCGTTATGGGGTTCGCGCCGCGAAGGGCTCGACCGCCGAGGTGGCCGACCGAGCGATAACGCGAGGAAGTGCCGCTGCCGAAGGTTGTTGGAAGGCGGCCGAACAACCCGGCGACTGAAAATGAACGCCGGGTTTTTGAAGCGGTTGGCGGCGATCCTGGTAGTCCTGGCGGTTCTTGGCGCGGCCCTCGTGTTCTTTTCAAGACCGCCGGAGCGGCGGCGCCTGGCCTCCGAGGCCCTGGCTCAAAACGCGTCCCGGCTCGAGCTGTCGGGTCCCCAGGGACGCGTCCTCCTGGCCAGGTCGAGTTTCACCTGGAATCTGGAAGCGCCCTTCGCCTATCCGGCCGACTCATCGAGCGTGCAGGCCGTCTTGGACGTGCTGCGCGAGGGCCGGCTTTCGGATGAGTTGTCCGGCGATCCGTCGCGCCATGCTCTCTTCGGCCTGAGCGGCTCGAGCGCGACGCGGGTGCGCGCCTGGCAGCCTTGGAAGCCGCCGTCCGCGCCGGAAAGGGCCGACGCCGATTTCTACGTCGGAAAGGAGGGCTTGGACGCCGACGGATTTTATCTACGTTTCGCCGAGTCCCCTTCCGTTTTTCAGGCGAAAGGAGGTTCCGCGGCCGCTTTCGCGAAGCCTCTCGGCGGCTGGCTTTCCAAAACGGTCTGCTCCATTGCGACCGATTCGCTTGAGCGGTTTTCCATCCGTCTGGGCCCGGATAAGGTGGCTCTCGGGAAATCGGACGGCCGGTGGCATGTCGGAAACGCGGCGCGATCCCTGTCCACCTCGACCGTGGAGCAGATCGTGCAGCCCGCCCTAACTTTCTTCCTTCGCTTCGACGCGGACCGAATACTCCCCTTGGCGGAAATCCCGGCGGCGGCCCGGGCGCTCCTGGAGC
>JACQPI010000090.1 GCA_016207585.1 Elusimicrobiota bacterium
CGAGGCCCATCTCCTCGCGCACGAGACGGTCCATGAGTTGTCCCGCCCGGCCCACGAAGGCCAGTCCCTGTTTGTCCTCGTTCTCCCCCGGCCCCTCGCCGATCACCGCGATCTTGGCCGATGGGTTGCCGCGGTCCACGACGATATGCGTGCGGGAGTCTTTCAGCGCGCATAGACGACAATCGGAAGCGAGCAGGAGCTTGCGGAAGTCCTCGTAGGTCGTGGCGGTCAGAATGGAGTTTTTGGAGACATCGAAGAGATCCAGTTGCATGACATTCTAACGGGTTGCGGGACCTACAAATCTAAGCCGGCGGTAGTATATCCCGTTTCTTCTTTCCACGGCTTGAGTCTTTGAGGGCGAAACGATTTGGGGCCTAAGGCCCATGATTCTGATCTACAGGACGGGCTGTTTGGGAGCGGTTTTTCCGGGATTTGCGGGCGTCGCCGAGGGTATAGTACAATAGCCTCTTTCCAGTGACGACTCTGCGCGACGAGAAACTCAATCCCCAGCAGCTCGATGCGGCCGGCTACCGCGGCGGGCCGCTCTTGGTCGTGGCGGGCGCCGGGACCGGCAAGACACGCGTCATCACGCACCGCATCGCCAGGCTTATAGAGGAAGGCGTTCCTCCCGGACGCATCCTGGCGGTCACATTCACCAACAAGGCGGCCGACGAGATGCGCCGCCGGGTGGAGGATCTGGCCCCGGGACGGGCGAACCTCGTCTGGATCCATACCTTTCACGCCTTCGGGGCCAAGCTCCTGCGCCAACACGCTTCGGCCTTGAAGCTGCCCCAACATTTCACGATCTATGACGCCGACGACCAGAAGCGTCTTGTCGTCGAGGCGATGCGGGAGATCGGGCTGGAGGATCAGAAAAACAAGGCCGGGTTGTACGCAAGCCTCATCTCGCGGGCCAAGGACGACCTTTTGGACGCCCAGTCCTATAAGATACACGCGATGACCGGCATCGACGCTTTCCGCCAGGCCGCCGCGCGCATCTACGAGGTGTACCAGGCGAAGCTCGACCACGCCGGGGCGCTTGATTTCGGCGATCTTCTCATGAAATCGGTGGAGCTTCTGCGCGACCACGAGGATATCCGGCGCTACTACGAGGAGCTCTTCCTGCACCTGATGGTGGACGAATACCAGGACACCAACCGCGCCCAGTACATCCTGACGAAGACCCTCGGAGCCAAGCACCGCAACGTGTGCTGCGTGGGGGACGAGGACCAGAGCATTTATTCCTGGCGCGGGGCGGACATCCGCAATATCCTAGAGTTCGAGCGCGATTTTAAGGATTCCAAGGTGGTTCGCCTGGAGCAGAACTACCGCTCGACGCCCAACATTCTCAACGCCGCGACCTGCGTCATCGCCAACAACCGCCAACGCAAGCCCAAGACGCTCTGGACGGAGAGCCCCGCGGGGGAGCCGGTTGCGGTCTGGGAGGCCGCGACGGAGTCCGAGGAGGCTCGGTGGGTCGTTTGCCAGATTCTCCGGCTCGTCGATGTGGGCGCTTCCCTGAAGGACATCGCTATTTTTTACCGCACCAACGCGCAGAGCCGGCAGTTCGAGGATGCCCTGCGGTTGGCGCGGCTGCCGCACCGCGTGGTCGGGGCGATGCGCTTCTACGAACGCAAAGAGGTCAAGGACGCGCTCGCCTACGCGAGGGTCGCCCTCAACCCGGCCGACTCCGTGAGCCTGGTGCGCATCCTCAACGTGCCGCCCCGCGGGGTCGGGAAGGTCAGCCAGGAGGCGTTGGAGCGTTTCGCCGCCGTCCAGGGCATTCAGTTGTTGGACGCGATGCGGCGCGAGGCCGAAATCCCGGGGCTCCCCGCCGCGTGTCGAAGGGCATGCCGGGAGCTGCCCCTTTTAATCGACGGCCTGCGGACCGACCTGGAGACGTTGCCCGCCGCGCAGGCGATGTCGCGCGTGCTGGAGCGCACGGGCTATTGGGCCTGGCTCGAGGGGGAGTCCGAGTCGGATCCCGAGGCCTTGGCGCGGCTCAATAACCTGCAAGAGCTCCTGAACGCGGCCAAGGAATTCGAGGAGGTTCGTGGTCCCTCCGCGCGACTCGGCGATTTCCTGGAGGGGGTTTCCCTGCAAAGCGACATCGACACCTTCGACGCCCGCACCTCGGCGATCACTTTGATGACGGTCCACCTGGCGAAAGGTTTGGAGTTCCCGGCCGTCTTTTTGACCGGGCTCGAGGAGGGATTGTTTCCGATTGGAGCCGGGAACTCCTCGCATGACGAACTGGAGGAGGAGCGGCGCCTGTGCTATGTCGGAATGACGCGCGCGCGGGAACGCCTCTTCCTGACGTACGCCGCGACGCGCCGCATCTTCGGCCAAACCTACTCGAACCTTCCCTCCCGCTTTGTCTTGGAAGCGCGGCTGATGGGCTCTGGGCGGCAGCAACCCGCGGAGGCGCCGCAATTCGCGTTATCGCCGGCCGGGCTCTCTTCCGGTCCTTCCCGCCAAATCGGGCTGAGCGCGATCCGCCCCGGAATGCGGGTGCGGCATCCCGAGTTCGGGACGGGAAAGATCATCGAGAAGTCGGGCCACGGCGAGGCTCTCAAGGTGACGGTCTATTTCGACAACGGCAAGACGCGCAAGCTGATGGTGCGCTACGCCCCCTTGGAACCCGCGTGATTTCATGAGCATTTCGGAAAAGGATGTCGCGCACATCGCGCGCCTGGCGCGGCTTTTCGTGACCCCCCAAGAGGTCAAGCGATATCAGGAGCAGCTGGGCAAGATACTGGACTCGATGGAGGAGTTGAAATCCCTGGACACATCGAAGGTCCGGCCCACGGCGCATGTTCTGGGCTTGGCCGACGTTTTCCGGGCCGATGAACCGCGACGTTCCGTCGATCCCGAGACGCTCCTGGCGGCGGCCCCCGAGCGCGAGGGCCCGTATTTCAAGGTCCGCAAGGTGCTCGAATGAGCGCGCCCAACGACATCACGCGCTGGAGCGCCGCGCAGATCGCGGCTCGGGTGGCCGGGCGCGAGGTCCGCGCGGAGGAGGTCGCCCGAGCGCACTTGGAGCGCATCAGCGGGTTGGATAAGGAGGTCGGCGCCTTCATCACGGTTTTGGAGGAGTCCTCGCTGGCTCAGGCGCGGGAAGTGGATCGTCGGATCGCGGCGGGCGAGGCCGCGGGGCGGTTGTCCGGGGTCCCGGTCGCCATCAAGGACAACATGCTCATGGAGGGCACCGAGACGACCTGCGGCTCCAGGATTCTCAAGGGCTACCGCGCGCCCTACGACGCGACCGTGGTCGGCAGGCTCAAGGCCGCGGGCGCCGTCATCATCGGCAAGACGAACCTCGACGAATTCGCCATGGGATCGTCGACCGAAAACTCCTCTTTTTTCCCGACGCGCAACCCATGGGCCCTGGATCGCGTTCCCGGCGGCTCCAGCGGCGGCTCGGCCGCCGCGGTCGCGGCCGGGATGGCCGCGCTGTCCTTGGGCTCGGATACCGGCGGCTCGATCCGCCAACCGGCGGCCCTGTGCGGAATCGTTGGGCTCAAGCCCACGTACGGCCTCGTATCCCGCTACGGGCTCGTGGCGTTCGCCTCCTCCCTGGATCAGATCGGCCCTTTCGCCCGCACGACCGAGGATGCAGCGCTCGCGCTTTCGGTGCTGGCCGGCCACGATCCGCTGGATTCCACGTCGGCCGAGGTGGAGCCGCGCGACTATCTCCGCGAACTGGAGGGGCGCAAAGACTTGAAGGGCCTGCGGGTCGGGGTCCCGAAGGAATATTTTATCGAGGGAATGGAGCCCGACGCGGAGCGCTCCGTCCGCGAAGGACTGAAGACGCTCGAGGAACTGGGCGCGCGGACTTGCGAGGTCTCCTTGCCGCATACGCGCTTTGCCGTCAGCACGTATTACCTCATCGCGCCCGCCGAGGCGAGCTCGAACCTCGCCCGTTTCGACGGGGTACGCTACGGGTCCTCCGAGGCCCGGCAGGACCGGGAGGCTAACCTTTTGTCGGTCTATGAGCGCACGCGCGGCGAGGGCTTCGGCCCCGAGGTGAAGCGCCGCATCATGCTGGGAACCTACGCCTTGAGCTCGGGCTACTACGACGCGTACTACGGCAAGGCGCAGCGCGTTCGGACCTTGATCCGCCAAGATTTCGACGAGGCGTTCCAGTCCGTGGATATTCTGGCGTCTCCCACGTCTCCTTCAGCCGCCTTTCGGCTGGGGGAAAAATCCGGCGATCCCATGCAGATGTACCTCTCGGATATTTTCACGATTCCCTGCAACTTGGCAGGCAACGCCGGAATTTCCATTCCCTGCGGTCTTACGTCGGCCGGGCTTCCAGTCGGGCTTCAGCTGCTGGCGCCCACGTTCGAGGAAGGCCGGCTGTTTCAAGTTTCCAGGGTGTTCGAGAGGGCGCGTCCATTCCCCGTTTTGGACGCGCGATGAGCGTCGGGACCGTCTCGGCGGAGGGGAGCATGGCGGCTGCGGCGAGGGAATATTCGGCCGGCGGGGTCGTCACGCAAAACGGCAGGCTGCTTTTAGTCCGCGTCGAGAATCTTCAGGGCGAGGTTCTTTGGACTTTTCCCAAGGGGCATCTGGAACCCGGGGAAACGCCGCGTCGCGCGGCTTTGCGCGAGGTGGAGGAGGAGACGGGCTATCGATGCCGGATTCTAAAGACCTTGATGATGGTGCGATATCGCTATTTTAGAAGCGGTCGCCGCATCGACAAAAAGGTCCGGTGGTATTGGATGACGCCCGAGGCGCGTCCCGGCGGGCCGGACCCAGATGAGATTTTGGATATTCGTTGGGCGAACCCTGAATCGGCCCGGCGGCTTTTGCGCTATCCCGGCGACCACCGCCTCTTGGAGAGGGTCGCGCTGCTAGCGGAACGCGAGACCTAATTCCGGAACAAAATCGACGTCGATGCGGTCGCGCAGGCCCCGGATGTCTTTCCAAGCGGAGCGCTCTTGAGTTCCACTTATCGGCCGTCCGCAATTCTTTTCCGGATTTTCCTTGAGACAGACTGCCTGCCGTATCGCGGCGAGCCCTTCCAGGCTTTCGAAATCGAGCCAGGCTTGCGCTGCAGCCGATAGGGATCGGACCCGGCAGAGTCTTAGTGGGGTTCCGTCTCGCGCCGTTTTGCGTGGGATCGTCTCGCACCGGATATGCAGGTTTTCTTCCGTTAGGTAGGCTACCTCCCGGCGCGAGGAGTTCTGGTAGGATATCTTGTAGGAATCCGGCCTGCCTCTTTCCTGGATGAGGAAGAGGGAAGCGGCTTCGGAATTCTCCCGGTTCACGGCCACGACTTCGTATCGCCAGGGCGGAGGAATCTCCTCGGCCTGCGCGATGCCGAGGAGTAGAATCATGGGCAGAAAGAGAGCCATCTGGAGCGGGATATGCCGTCCGCTTTTACGCTCAGTGGGAGGCATTGAACCAAACATTCGCTAGTGTTCGACGATGTGAGTATAAACGCGAAAGCCGTCCAGGGACTTATGGATGCGATCGGTGTTTTCAGAGTCGAGATGCGTCACTTTGACGATGATGTAGTGCTCGACGATGGGGCCCGCCTGCTGCGTTCGGGGCTCGACCGCGATGACGCCGGGGATCGCCAAAAGC
>JACQPI010000001.1 GCA_016207585.1 Elusimicrobiota bacterium
AGCTCCGCAATGAGTTCTCAATCGATATTCCGCGCATCACACTGCAACCGGTCGGAGAAGTAACGCGGGGTTTCAAAGAATTCAAATTGGACCTCTCCAGCGTCCGCCTCCAACCGGTGGATAATGAGATTCTGATCCAGCACCTCCAGAGCATGGAGCAACATCGGCTCATGAGCGGGGACGGAGTCGTCCCCGAGTCCAAGCCCGAGGACTACCTCATTCGCGGCCTCATCGACTTCAACGATGTGTGCTACGACGATCACGCGGAACTGCTCTATAAGCTCGCCGGTCAAGCCGTCGCCCATCTTCGCTCGTACTTGAAGAAGCCGGACGAAGTCCTCAACGTCCTTCAATACCACCAGCAAGCCCTCGTGAGCCTGATCCACGTGCAAATGCAGGATCACTACGAGGAGAAGGCGGCCTCCTACGAGGCCCATGTCAGCAAAGGATTCACGACCCTTCGGGACAACACCTATTCGATCCCGGCCGATGAGTCCGCAAGAGACTTTCGAGCACCCGTGACTGAGCGGCAGGATATCCGAAGGATGCTCTTCGGCGGGTTCAAGAAGTGCCTCTACCGCGTCCAGAAGTTCGATTCAGACCCGGAGAGGCGCTTCGCGGCGGTGCTGGAGAGCGATAAAAAGGTCCTCAAGTGGTTCCGGCCCGGCAAGGGCGATCTGCACATTCACCACAGCGGCGAATCCTCCTATGAGCCAGACTTCGTTGTCGAGACCACGAACGCAAAGCTCATCTGCGAGGTCAAGAGTGCTGCGGAGTTGGAGGACGCCGAAGTTCTCGCCAAGGCCCGCGCCGCCAGCGACTGGTGCCATTATGCCAGCGGCCATGCAAAGGTGCACGCCGGCAAACCGTGGTCATACCTCCTGATTCCGCATGACCGTATCGCTGACAATATGACACTAGACGGGCTCATCGCTACCTATACTTTTGCCCGCGATCGGTCCGCCCGGCGCATGGTGCCCGCCCGAAAAGCGGAGCCAAAACAATGAGCCGGGCGGAGCCCCAGAGATGAAGACCGCCACGGCCCCCCCGCTGACATGAGCGCCTTTTCCGAGCTCCTCGACCGAAGCGCCCTGCGCGAGCTGGCGGGCGAGCGATCCTTCGAGCGCGGCCGGGAGTATTTCTCCGAGGGCTGCGTCCGAGGCTTCGCCGAGCATGGTGGGACGATCACCGCGAAGGTCGCCGGCACCCGCGATTACCGCGTGAAGCTCTGGATCGAGGACGGCGAGCTCGAGTACTCCTGCACCTGCCCGGTCGGCGCGGACGGCGACTTCTGCAAGCACTGCGTGGCCGTGGGGCTCGCCTGGATCAATCCGGAAAAGAACCGCCGGAACTCCGGCGGCGCCTCGGTCACGATGGATGACGCGCGCGCCGCGCTGGCCGCGCAGCCCAAGGAGGCCCTGGTCGCATTGCTCATGGAACAGGCCATGGATGACGACAAGCTGCGCCAGAAACTTCTGCTAAAGGCCGCCAAGCAAAGCAGCAAGGGCGTCAGCCTGAACACTTATCGCAACGCCATCGACGAGGCCGTCGATACGGGACGCTTCGTGGACTACCACGAGGCCTACGGTTACGCCCAAGGAATCGAGGAGGCCGTGGATTCGATCGAAGACCTGCTCAAGGAGGGCCACGCGGCAGAGGTCATCGAGATTGCCGAGCACGCGCTCAAGGCGGTCGAGGACGCGATAGGGTCGATGGACGACTCCGACGGCCACATGGGCGGCATCCTGGAAAGACTCCAAGGAATGCACCTCGCCGCCTGCCGCAAGGCGCGGCCTGACCCCGAGGTTCTCGCCAAACGACTGTTCCGATGGGAAATGAACGCGCAATACGGCACCTTCTATGGAGCCCTGGACACCTATTCGAGCGTTCTGGGAGAAAAGGGCTTGGCCGTGTACAGGAAACTCGCGGAAGCCGAATGGGCGAGCGTGCCGGCGCGGGCGGCGGGCGACAAAGGCGGGTTTTCCAGCTATTCCAGGATCACCAATATCATGGAGAGCCTCGCCGAGCGGTCCGGAGACATCGAAGCGCTCGTGGCGATCAAGAAGCGCGACCTATCCTCCGCCTACTCGCACCTCAAGATCGCGGAGAGCTACAAGGCGGCGCGCAAGCGCGACCAGGCTCTGGAGTGGGCCGAAAAGGGGCTCAAGGCATTCCCCCATAACACGGACTCCAGGCTGCGGGAATTCTTGGCCGAGGAGTACCACGGCAGGAAACGCCACGTTGAGGCCATGGAGCTCGTCTGGGCGGAGTTCACGGAGCGTCACGGCCTGGAGAACTACAAGAACCTCAAGGCGCATGCGGACCGCACCAAGGACTGGCCCCAATGGCGGGACAAGGCCTTGGCCTTCGTGCGCGAGCACCTGGCCAAGGGACGGGAAGCCGCCAAGAAGGATCGCTGGAGCTGGTATGCGCGCGAAGGCCATTCGGATCTCGTGCGGATATTCCTCTGGGAGCGCAAGAACGAGGACGCCTGGCGAGAAGCCAAGGAAGGCGGCTGCTCCGAGGACCTTTGGATCAAGCTCGCCGGCCTGCGGGAGGAAGCACATCCGCAGGATGCCCTCGCGATCTACCAGGCCCGCATCGAGCCGGCTCTCAACCTGACGAACGACGAAGGCTACCGGAGAGCGGTCGAATTCCTGCGGAAAGTTCGCGGCCTGATGGCACGACTCGGCCGAGCCGAGGAGTTTTCCAGCTACCTGGAATCGATCCGCGCAGCCTTCAAGCGCAAGCGGAATTTCATGAAGATGCTGGACCGAGGAGGGCTGAAATGAGAAAGCCCTTGCTCAAGCTGGGCAAGACGAAATTCGAGGCGATGGTGGAGGCGGCGACCGTCGACTGCTACAACCCGTCGGAGCAGGCCACGGGCTGGTTGACCATGATCGAGGAGAACCTGAAGCTGCCCTTCGACACCCAGCTCTTGGGGATGCCCGTCACGGTGGAGAAGGTCGACCTGAACCAAAACGAGGACATCGTCGCCGTCTGCCGCAGAGGCAAGCACCGCCAGACCGTGCCTATCCTCGACCTTCCCCTCTCGACGCCCTTGCCCTCCGGCGCGGAGTGGATCGAGGCCTATCGGCGCTGGACGGGCAGGTGAAGTATCTCCTCATCTGTTCGGCCGCGCTTCTCACCTCCGGGCTGACTCTATTCTCAGGTTTCGGCCTGGGCACCTTGCTCA
>JACQPI010000091.1 GCA_016207585.1 Elusimicrobiota bacterium
GCTTCGGCCAGCGCGGCCTTGCAGTCCATGATGCCGGCCCCCGTCTTCTCCCGCAGTTGGCGGATGCGCTCCGTCAGATTCTCGGTTTTAGCGTCCATGAGGCTCTCCATGTTTTATGGCCTAGTGCTCCGGCCGGCGCGGGGGTCCGTTTCAGGATGGCGTCAATTCATTCCCGGAGGCTTCGAGCGGTTCGCCCAGCTCCGCCGTGGAGGCGGCTTCCGGATTCGAAGCGTCCTCTGCGGCCGGCGCAGCGGAACCGTCGCTCGATTCGGCCGCTCCATCGATTGGGGAAGCTTCCACGGTCCCGGCCGTCTCGACGGCCCCCGAAGCCGCGGGAATTCCCGATTTCGCCTTCTGGTGCGCCTCGCGCCCCTCGACGACCCCATCCGCGATGACGGCGCAGAAAAGCTTGATCGATCGCGCCGCGTCGTCGTTGCCGGGGATCGGGTAATCGATGAGGTCCGGGTCGCAGTTGGTGTCGCATACCGCGACGATCGGGATGCGCAGCTTGCGGGCCTCCATGACGGCGAGGTCTTCCTCGACCGGATCCACCAGGAAGACGACGTTCGGGAGGCGGCCCATCGAGCGTATGCCGGTCAGGAGCTTGCGCAGGCGCGCCATCTCCTTGGTCAGGCGGGCCAGCTCCTTATTGGAGATGACCCCGAAGATGCCGTCGCGCTCCCAGCGCTCGAGCTCCTCCAGGCGCTGGACCGATTTGCAGATCGTGGAGAAGTTCGTCAACGTGCCGCCCAGCCATTTTTCGGTGACGTAGGGCGCGCCGGCCCGCACCGCCTCGGCCTTGACGATTTCCTGGGCCTGCTTCTTCGTTCCGACGAAAAGAATGGTCTTGCCCTCGGCCGCCGCATCGCGGATGAAGGTGTAGGCTTTTTTGAGTTCCTTGACCGTCTTCTGGAGATCGATGATATGGATGTTGTTTCGCTCGCCGAAGATATAGCGGGACATCTTGGGGTTCCAGCGGCGCGTCTGATGCCCAAAATGGACCCCCGCTTCCAACATAGACTTCATAGAAATATTGATCATGCGGACTCTTAACGCCTCCTTCTGACGCTACCGGCTTATCGATGATCGCCCGCGGTAAGGATGCAGCGCGGCGAATGCAGCGAATTTAACGACGCTGTATTATATCAAAATATCAACGCTATAACCGCGCATCTTTCAAGAAAGGGTAGGCGGCGTCGCGCGGGGAAATCTGCGTGGGCTTCTCGGGCCAAGCGATCCTCAACTCCGGATCGTCCCAGCGGATTCCCCTCTCATGCTCCGGGGAGTAGTACTCCGTCGTTTTGTACAGGACGTCGGCCGACGCGCTTAACGCGAGGAATCCATGGGCGCAGCCCGCGGGAACATAAAGCATCTTGCGGTTCTCTTCCGAGAGGACTCTCCCGATCCAGCGGCCGAACGTCTTGAGGCCCTTGCGCAGATCGACCGCCACATCGAAAATGGCGCCGCCGGCGCATCGGACGAGCTTGCCCTGGGCCTTGGGAGCAATCTGATAATGAAGACCCCGGAGGACTCCCCGCGGCGACCGCGATTGATTCTCTTGAAGGAAGGGAAGAGGAATGCCGGATGCTCTAAAGACCTCTTCGCGGAAAATCTCCGCGAAGAAACCTCGGGCATCCCCGATCGACTGGTGCTCGATCTCGATGAGCCCCGGAATCTCCAGAGGAGTGAACGTAAACTTCATGATGACACACGATAGCAAAAAAATCCAAAATACCGTAAGTAGCCATGAATATCGAATCCCTGCCGGCGGCGACTCGCCGAGCATTCGAGGGCGCCGTCCGGGACTGGGAAGAGAACCGCAAAGTCCGGCGCTTCTGGGCCCGCGACTCCGCCTTATGGACCGGGGCGGACGAATCCAAGTGGCTGGGCTGGCTGGACATCGCGCAAGACAAGGCATCGCGCATCGACGAGCTGTCTCGCTTTCAAGAGGAAGTCCGGAAAGCCGGCTGGTCGCATGCGCTTCTATTGGGGATGGGCGGCTCCAGTCTCGCCCCCGAGGTCCTCTCCAAAACGTTTCCCCGAACGCAGGGTTTGCCGCGCCTGCGGGTTCTCGACTCCACCAATCCCGAACAGATCCGCGCCGCTGAGGTAGAAATCGATCCTGCCCGGACGCTCTTCATCATATCGAGCAAATCCGGAACTACCCTGGAACCCGACATCCTGCGGCGTTACTTCTTCTCCAAGGCGCAGGGAGCCGTCGGCGCCGGAAAGGCCGGCCGGCAATTCGTCGCGATCACGGACCCGGGATCCTCGTTGGAGGAGACGGCCCGCGGGGACGGCTTCTCAAGGATATTCCATGGGGATCCGGCCGTCGGCGGACGTTTCTCCGCCCTCTCCGCGTTCGGCCTGGTCCCCGCCGCGCTCATGGGACTCGACTTCCGTCGCCTCCTGGAATCGGCCGAACGGATGCGCGAATCCTGCAAGCGCGAGGAAGCGCTCGACCAAAATCCAGGCGCCTTCCTCGGGCTGTTCTTGGGGATCCTGGCCCTCGCCGGTAAGGACAAACTCACGTTGATCGTCTCTCCAAAAGTCGCTCCCTTGGGCGGTTGGCTGGAACAACTGGTCGCGGAGTCGACCGGCAAATCAGGCCGCGCCATCATCCCCGTAGACGGGGAGCCCTTGGGCCCTCCCGGCTCCTACGGCGACGATCGGGTCTTCGCGTATATCCGTCTCGACTCGGAGCCCGAAGCTTCCCAGGACTCGGCGGTCCGGCTCCTGGAAAATGCCGGACATCCGGTCGTCCGCTCGAATCTCCGAGATTCCCTCGATCTGGGAGCGGAATTTTTCCGCTGGGAGGTCGCCACGGCGGTCGCCGGCTCGATCCTCGGCATCCATCCGTTCAACCAGCCCGACGTCGAGGCGAGCAAAATAGCGGCCCGCGATCTCACGGCGGAATTCGAAAAGAAAGGGAGTTTTCCAAAGGAAACGCCTCTGTGCGAAGAGGGGGAAATCGGGCTCTACGCGGACTCCGCCAATTGGGCCGCTCTAAAAGCAGGCGCTCGCGACAAATCCCTGGCGGGCTGCCTCCGAGCCCACGTGGATCGCCTGCGAGGCGGCGACTACTTCGCCCTCCTGGCCTACCTTGAGATGAACCCCGAGAACGAGCGGGCTCTCGGCGAGATGAGGAACCGGATCCGCGACAAAACGAAAACCGCGACCTGCCTGGGGTTCGGACCCCGGTTCCTCCATTCGACGGGGCAAGCCTACAAGGGAGGGCCCGGCACCGGGGTCTTCATTGAGATCACCGCCGACCCCGCCGCCGACCTGCCGGTCCCGGGCCGAAAATGCACATTCGGGGCGGTCCAACTCGCCCAGGCGCGGGGCGATTTCCAGGTTCTTCTAGAACGCGGTCGACGCGCGATCCGGCTCCATTTGTCCCGAGGCGTCCGGCAGGGGTTGCGCGATTTGCGGGTATCTATGGAAAAGGCCATCCGCTAGAACCATGACCGAGAAGCGCGCCATGAAAAAGTCCGGGGATTCGCAGAGGACTCAAAAGCTCGAGGCGATCTTGGAGATCGCCAAAGCGATGGCGGTCGAACGCAATCTGACGAGACTGTTGGAGGAGATCGTCGAAAACGCCCGCCAAGTGGCCGGGGCGGAGCGCGGCTCGATCTTCATTTTGGATCGCGAACGCGGCGAGCTTTGGAGCAAGATCGCCCAAGGAAGCCAGGAGATCCGCTTCCCGGCCGACCGGGGAATCGCGGGCTACGTGGTCAAGACCCGCAAGCCGCTCAACATCGCCGATGCCTACGGGGACGAGCGGTTCAACCCGGAGGTGGACAAGACGACCGGTTACCGCACGCGCAACCTGCTGACCGTCCCGATGGTTTCGGCCAAGAACGAGGTGATCGGGGTGCTGCAGGTTCTCAACAAGGCCGCGGCCGGCCTCGCCTTCGACTCGGAAGACGAGGAGCTCCTGCTCGCCTTCAGCGGCCAGGCGGCCGCCGCCGTAGAGAACGCGCTTCTCTACGAGGAGATCAGCCGACTTTTCGAGGGGTTCGTCTCGGCCAGCGTCGGGGCGATCGAGGCCAGGGACCCGACGACCAGCGGGCATTCCGAGCGGGTCGCCGTCTTGACCTGCACGCTGGCGGACGCGGTCAACCGAATCCATTCCGGGCCGCTGGCGAAGGTTTCCTTCAGCCTCGAACAAATCAAGGAAATCCGCTACGCCGCGGTGCTCCATGATTTCGGCAAGGTCGGCGTGCGGGAGCACGTGCTCGTCAAGGCGGAGAAGCTCTATCCCCACGAGCTGACGCTGGTGCTGGCCCGTTTCGATTTCATCCGGAGAACCTTGGAGAAAGAGGCCCTGGAGCGCCAATTGGCCATCGGCCGAACGAGCGAACCTCGCGAGGCCGAAGGGCTCTTGAGGCAGGCGGGAGAAGACCTTAAGCGCCGCCTGGAGGAGTTGGAGGACGCGCGGAAGTTCATCCTGGCTTCCAACGTGCCGACCGTCCTCGATAGGGGAGGATTCGAGCGGCTGCAGAAGATCGCCATCCAGACCTACTCGTCCTTCGAGGGGCCGCTCCCTTACCTGAGCTCGGGCGAGCTTCTGAGCCTATCCATCCCCCGGGGCAGCCTTACGCCGCAGGACCGCCTGGAAATCGAAAGCCACGTGACGCACACCTACAATTTCCTCTCCAAGATCCCGTGGACGCGCAATCTCCGGAGGGTCCCCGAGATCGCGTACGGGCACCACGAGAAACTCGACGGCTCCGGCTATCCGCGCGCCACCCAAAATTCCGAAATCCCGGTCCAGACCCGCATGATGACCATCTGCGACATCTACGACGCCCTGACCGCCTCGGACCGCCCTTATAAGAAGGCGGTGCCGGTCCCGAAAGCGCTCGACATCCTCGCCGATGAGGTGAAGCAGAAAAAGGTGGACGCCGAGCTCTTCCGAGTATTTGCCGAGGCAAGGATATTCGAACGCATGACGTTCTCGCGTTGCGGAACCTAAAATTCCAGGCCCCTGGGTCGAAGAGTTGCGACGTTGTTGGGAGAGAACCGCGATATAGGCCCTTCAGCCCATCTGAGGGTAGTCCAAGGGCCTATGAAAAATACCCCCAAGGACTCATGTGCCGTTTCGGCCGGCATGGTATCATTTTCCATTAGAGACTTCGCGGTGAAACGATCTAACCGGAAGGTTGAGCCTATATCGACTTAGGAGAGAATCGCCATGTCCACCGAGCATTCCTCGAATCATGCCCTCGTCGTAGAATCAGGCCGACATCCCTACGCGACTCTCGCGCGGTATAAATGGGTGTTGGTCGCTTTGAGCGTTTTGGTCAGCGCCAACTACCTGACTTGGAGGGCGTTGCACACGCTCAATTACGAGAGCACCCCGCACCTCGTCCTCAGCCTTCTGCTCTTGGGCGCCGAACTCTACGGCTTCGTTTCGATGGGGCTCTTTTTCCTCCACGTGGCGGCCCTGCCTCCGTTCAAAAGCGCTGCCCACTTGGACGAAAGCGAACTCCCGACCGTGGATATCCTGATCCCGATCTACAACGAGCCTTCCGAAATCCTCTACCGGACGCTGGTCGGCTGCGACGCCCTCGACTACCCCAAGAGCCGCATGAAGCTCTACGTGCTCGACGACGGACAGAGGGAAGCCATCCGGCGGCTGGCGGCCGAATTCGGCGCGCGCTATCTGACGCGACCCGACAGGACCTACGCCAAGGCGGGCAACCTCAACAACGCCCTGAAGCACTCCTCGGGCGATATCGTGGTGGTCTTCGACTGCGACCATGTTCCCGTGCGCTCCTTCCTGCGCGAGACGGTCGGTTTCTTCAAGGATCCGAAGGTCGGTTTTGTCCAGCTTCCGCATCACTTCTACAACCCGGACGCGTACCAGCGAAACCTGCGCCTGGAGCGGGAACTGGCCCACGAGCAGGATCTTTTCTTCCATGTGGTGCTCCCCGGACGCCAGCTCTCCAACGCGGTGATGTTCGCGGGAAGTTCCGCGCTTCTGCGGCGTTCGGCGCTCGCCGAGATCGGCGGCATACAGTCCGCGACCGCGATCGAGGACACCCACACCGGCATGCGCCTGCAGGCGAAGGGCTACAGGGCGATCTATCTTCCGAAAATATTGTCCGCCGCCTTGTCTCCCGAAAGCTTCAGCGGCTACCTGACGCAGCGCTGCCGTTGGACGCGCGGCGGGATCCAGATGTTCGTTCTCGACAATCCGCTGTTTCGCAGCGGCCTGACCCTCAAACAACGCCTGCATTACTTCGCCTCCATCTTTTTCTTCTTCCACGGTTGGGCCCGCCTCGTCTTCATGCTGGCGCCGCTGAGCTTCCTCCTGTTTTCCTATAACCCCATTATCACGGAGATCAAGACCTTGCTGATGTACTTCATCCCGCACTACGTCATCGCCCACCTGACCCTGGCGATCATCGGCCGGGAGTACCGCAACCCTTTCTGGTCCGACGTCTACGAGGTCGCGGTTTCCTTCCATCTGAGCTGGACCGCCTTGGTCACCGTCCTGCGTCCGGAACGGCTGATCTTTAACGTCACCCCCAAGGGCTCGGAGGCCGCCAAGACTCAGGACAGGGAATGGCTGTCGGTCGTGCCTCATGGGCTCCTGCTCCTCCTATTGGCGGCGGGCGTGCTGCTGGCCACGCATGAGCTTACGATGACTGGCTTGCACCTCGACGCCTTCCTGCTCAGCTGTTTCTGGGCGGTCTACAATATCATTCTGGTCGGCTGCGCCGTCGAGGCCTCGCGCGAGCGCGCCAAGGTCCGCAAGGATTACCGCCTGCGACGCGACATTCCGTGCGAGATTCTCTATGGGCATACCCGCCTTCAGGGCCGGACCCTGGACTTAAGCGATTCCGGCGCCCTGATCGAGCTTGCGCAGCGGTGGTACCTGCCGCGCCAGTGCCGAATCCGCCTCTTGAGCGACTACGGCGAAGCGACGGAACTCGACGCCGTGATCCAGCGCAAGGAATGGCTGGGGGAGCAAAAGACGAGATTGGGGGTCCAATTCAAGAATATCGACGAGGAAATTCGAAGGGGCCTCATCCGACAGGCTTTCAGCTCTCCGCGAAGCTGGGAATCGCCCCTCCGACCCCGCCCCCTCGACTCGATCAATTCCCTGAGGCAGATCCTGACCGCGCTGTTTTCGCGCCGCCTTCGAAAGACCCGTCCGATGCGCCGGTGGCCCCGGGTAGCGGCGGAGATTCGCTGCGAGATATCGTACGGCAACCACCGCCTCCAGGCCTGGCTCCAAGATATCAGCAGCATCGGCGCGAGCCTATCGGTGCCCCGCGCTCAGCGGCTGCCCCACGACTTCACGATCCACCTGCCGCTCAACGGCGCGGTGACTTCGATACAAGCCAAGCTGGTGCGCTCCAGGATGGAGCAAGACGGGCTCGAGTGCATGGCCCGCTTCGAGGAACCCGACCATATCGATCTCACGCCGCTGATTCGGCCCGAAATCGCCTCGGTAATCTGACCGGAGCCATGGGAATCTGGAATTTCTACTTCCTCGCGAAGCTCTATCTGCATCTTAGGGGGCATATCGCGTTTCACCTGGTCCCGAACGGGTTGTTCTTCGCGTATCTCATGATTTCCGGAGAACGGCTGGCGCGCGTTCGCCCCGTTCTCGCGCGCATCCGCCCGTTGCTCGGCCTGCCGATCGCCCTCGCCTTGTTGTGGCACGATGCCTACGTTCCGCCCTTCACCATGGTGTTTTCCTTCATGACCGACTCCGCGACCCGGCCGACGCCGGGCTATCTGAGCTCGTTTTTGCTCGGCTATTGGAACCCCGCGGCGGCCGCGGCGCTCGCGCTCATTCTGGCCGTCGCCGCCTGGTGCGCGAAGCGCAAAATTCGACTCGCTCCCGTGACGCTGGCATTGATGCTGGCCGCCTCCCTTAAATCGATGAGCCGCACCGTCGATGTCCCGGCGGCCCAGGAGGACCTCTTCTACCTCATGGAGGAGCGCCAGCGCGTTCCCTTCAAACAGCCGTCCGCGGGCGCCAAACCCTTCGACATCATCATCCTGCACGTGTGTTCGATTTCCTGGGACGACCTCAAGAGAATGGGGATGGAATCGGATCTATTCCTTTCCAATTTCGATCTTCTATTGACCCGATTCAACAGCGTCGCGTCCTACAGCAACCCGGCCGCGATCCGGCTGCTTCGGGGAGCCTGCGGCCAGTCGCCGCACGACGCCCTGTATCGCGAGGCCCCCGCCGGATGCTACCTGCTGGAAGAGCTGCGGCGCCAGGGCTACGCCACCTACACCCTTTTCAATCATGATGGAAGCTACAGCGACATGGCGAAGTCGCTCGCCGAGCTCGGCAAGGCCGATCCGCCCTTTCCTCTTAAAAATCCTCCCGTCGTGGCCAAGAACTTCGACGGGGCCTCCATCTTCAACGACTACGCGGTCCTGGAAGAATGGTGGCGCGCGCGCCAGGCCGGCGGCGCGCCGCGGGCGGCGCTCTACTACAACAGCATCTCCCTCCACGACGGCGCCCACGCGCTGTCGGACGGCAGTTGGTGGAAGCGCGAACGCTGCGAGAAATACCGGGGATTCATCCAAAGGCTCTTCGCGGACCTCTCGAAGTTCATTCCCCTGGTGCAGCAATCCGGCCGCGACGCATTGATCGTTTTCATCCCGGAGCACGGCGCCGCCCTGGCTGGAAGCCGCATCCAGGCGAAGGGGTTGCGCGACATCCCATTGCCCGATATCACCCTTGTTCCGGTGGGAATCAGGGTCGTCGCGAGAGACGCCTCCGCGGCTGTGGCCGCTCCTCGGCGCGTCGATCGCCCCCTGAGCTACCGGGCGCTTGCCTACCTCTTCTCGCAGGCTCTTCAAGGGCCCGGCTTATCGCGAGAAAAGCTCTTGTCGGCGCGATCCATCGCCTCGATTCCCCAGACCGCCTTCCTGGCCGAGAACCAGTACGCGCGCGTGGCGGCTCATGGGGGCCGTTACCTTTATCAAGGGAAAGACAAGACCTGGATGGATATCTCGGCCGAGGCCGGATCGGAAAGCGCCGGCCCGGAGGCGCCGCGATGACATTCTGGAGCTTCTATTTCCTTGCGAAGGCCTATCTGCACTTCCAGGGTTCCCTGCGCTTGCATCTGCTGGCCAATCTGCTCCTCATGGCGCTGGTCCTGCTGCCGATCCCCGGCGAGACCCGGCGTGAACGGATCTTGAGTCCTCTGAGGACCCTCCTCGCGGCGATCCTGGCGGCCGCGCTTCTATGGCATGATTCGTGGCTGCCGGCTCCCCTTCACGCATGGCGGGCGGCCGCCGAGCTCTCCGGAACCCTCTCGGCGGGCTATCTCAATCGCTTCGCCTCCGGCGCGGCCGACCTGTCTACGGCCGCGATCCTCCTCGCGATCCTGATCGCGTGCGAGCTTGCGGTGCGACGAGGATTCAAGCCTATCGTCTTCGCCTTCTTGGCCTTGTTTATCGCCGGGGCGCGCGAATTCGGAGCCCCCAGCCGGACGGTCTCGCAGCGGGTCTCCCAATTCTATGAAGTTGAAAAACGTCGGGTGGTCCGGCTCCCTCGGCCCGATAGCGGCCCGCCTTTCGATATCGTGCTGTTGCACGTTTGTTCCCTTTCCTGGGACGATTTGCGCAACGCAGGGCGGCTCCGGCACCCGTTGCTCTCGCGTTTCGACACCCTGTTGAAGAATTTCAACACCGTGAGCTCCTACAGCACGCCGTCGGCCCTGCGCCTCTTTCGTTCGCTTTGCGGGCAGGTTTCCCAGGAGGAGTTATACCGCCCCTGGCCGCGCGAGTGCTCCCTGCTCGATGAACTGCGAGGCCGGGGCTACAAGGCCTATACCGCCATGAACCACCACGGCGAGCGGCGCCGGATGGCCGAGCAACTTCGAACCTTCGCGCACGCCGGCCCCACCATGGATGCGAGGGGATTGGCTCCCCAACTCGTCAACTTCGACGGGACGCCCATCTACGGGAATCTGGACGTCCTTCAACGGTGGCTGCAGGCGCGCGCGGCCTCGGCGGAGCCCCGCGCCTTGCTTTACTACAATACGATCACGCTCCACGGCGGAGCCCACCTGCCGGTTCCCGGCTGGTGGAAAGAAAAGCGCGTCGACCAATACCAGCGATTTCTCGACATGTTATCGCAGGACCTCGACCAATTCTACGAACTATTGAAAAGGTCCGAGCGCAACACGGTCGTCCTGCTCATCCCCGAGCACGGCTTGGGGCTCCAGGGCGGGCCTCTTCAGATGGCCGATCTGCGAGAAATCCCACTGCCCGAACTGACGCTCGTCCCGGTCGGCGTGAAGTTCATAGGGAAGCGCTCGCCGTCCAGCCGTTTCGAAATCAGCGCCAGCAGCGACTGCGTGAGCTACATGGCGATCGCCGACCTGATCGCCTCGTTCCTGAGGCAGCCCCCTTTCAACGAAAAGGAGCGAAAGGATGCAACGGTCGTCGTGCAGTCTCCCCCGACCAGCCTCCTGACGGAGAATCAAAAGGCGCGGATCACCCGCATGGAAGGGGATTTCTACCTATACGGCAAGGAGAAAAAATGGATAAAACTTCGCTCGGAAATGATTCGCATCCTGGACGTCTCGCGGTGGACCCGCGGATGACGAGGCTCTTGATCCTGCGGCTGTCGGCTTGGCTTGCGCTGAGCGGCTGCCTGCTTGCCCCCGCCTGGAGCTTTTCTCCGGAGGGCTACCCGGGGTCTACGTGGGGCAACGGCACTCGGGACCTCAACGGCTTCGAAGGCTACGGCACTCAGGGCAAGGTCCATCAATCGATCCAGTGGTTGACGCTCCCCGGCGCAATCACCGCCAAGACTTTTGCGGCTTATCGCTGGCGCATCCGGACCCAAAACAGGAACTTCTATGACGCGCGGGGACCCGCCGTCGGCGTTGAATTCACGAAGTCCTTCGTGGACTTCGGGGCGGATTTCAGCTGGCAACGTTTCCCGGGGCTCAACAGGACGTCGGAAGACTTCCAGCTCTTCGTGACGTGGTACAAACGCGTCAATCTGCTGGAGAAGAGTTCCCAGGCGAATATTTTCGGCCTGCCGATCCTCGGATTGCCCCTCTCGACTTGGGGCCGCCTGTCGCACGACCTCAACAACATCGAGGGAGACGGAGCGCAGGGCTTCGTGGCCCAAGGCGTCGAGTGGTTCCGCATGCCCGGGGATATCGTCTTTCGAACGCTGGCGTCCTATCGCTGGCGTTTCCGCAGCGAAAACAGGCAATATTACAACACGCACGGTCCGGCCGTGGGCGTCGAACTGGGGCGAAAAACGGTGGATGTGGGCGTGGAGTTCATTTGGCGCAGGTATCCGGAGCTCCCCCGGAGCAGCCGCGACTTTCAGCTCTACCTCACGTGGTATTTCGATTGGGATCTCAAGAATCTGGCGTCACGAACTTCCCCTAACCCCTAGGCACTCGCACTACGACGGTTCGTCATGAGCCTCGCGCCGAGTCTCCTTCGCATCGGGGTCATCCTGTTGATCGCGGCGGCTTGCGCGCGGGCGGCGTCGGGCTACGAATCGGTTCTCCCGTCCGACGCCGTCAAGCGCTACGCCGCCGGCTTCGCGAACGATTCTTACGGCCGACTCGAGATTATCCCGACGCGCGGGCAGCCGTTCGACCGCTCCCTGCGGGTTCACACCCTTCGCCGGCCCAAGAAATCCTACGATTTGCAGTTGAGCGTCAAAACGAAACGGACCCTCCACGACGGGGAGCTCCTGCTGGCTCGTTTCCATGCGCGGGCCCGGGGGCTTCTCTTTCCCAAGGCCCGCGCCGAGTTCGTATTCGAACGCGCCGGCAACGGCTACGAAAAATCGAGTCTCTACCCCTTCGAAGCCGATTCCCGCTGGCGCTTGTTCGAGCACGTCTTCAGGGTCCAGGGAGACTACAAGGCCGGGGAGGCCCAGGTCAACTTTCGGCTCGGCTTCAACCGTCAAACGATGGAAATAGGCGGCGTCGAGCTGCTGCGCCTTCCCGAAGGTCCCCTCCCGTCGAACATCCGCCTCACGCGCCTAAGCTACGACGGGCGCAAGACGAGCGCCCTCTGGCGGATCGCGGCCGAGCGCCGGATCGAACGCCACCGCAAGGGAAATGTCACCGTCGAGGTGGTCGACGCCCGGGGACGTCCCGTGCCGGACGCCGCCGTTCGGCTCCGGATGATCCGCCACGCCTTCCGCTTCGGCGCGGCCGTGAGCGCTCGCTACCTCCAGTCCGGGCCCGCGACCCGGAACAAACGGCTCTACCGTTCGGAAATCATCCGGCTTTTCAACGCGGCCGTTATCGACAACGCGTTGAAGTGGAGCCAGTGGAACAACCAAAAGCATTGGGCCGTCGAGACGGTTCGTTGGTTGCGGCACCACGGGCTGGCGGTTCGCGGACACAACCTGGTCTGGCCGGGATGGTCGCACCTTCCCGATGAACTGCGCAGGCTGGAAAAGAACCCGCAGGAGCTCAATCGCGCGATCGAAAAGCACATCAGCGAGGAGGCGGGGCTCTTGAGCGGCCAAATCGCCGAATGGGACGTCGTCAACGAGCCCTACGACAACCACGACCTCACCGACCTCCTATGGGATTGGTCTCTCGCCGAATGGTTTCGGTGGGCGCGCAAGGCCGATCCCCGCGCGCGGCTGTTCGTTAACGACACGGGAGTCCTCAATCGGGGGGGGGAGGATCTCTCCCACCAGGAGGGCTATGAACGGATCATCCGCTCGCTGATTCAATACAAGGCGCCGCTCGACGCCATCGGCCTGCAGGCGCACTTCGACCGGCGCCTCACCGCCCCCTCCAAACTGGCGGCGATTCTCGACCGCTTTGCGCGATTCGGCAAGCCCTTGACGATCACGGAATTCGACATCGACGTTCCCGATGAGAGCCTTCGGGCCGACTATCTGCGGGACTTCATGACGATCTGCTTCAGCCATCCGGCGGTCGACGGCATTTTTCTCTGGGAATTTTGGGAAGGGATCGTGTCCGGAAATCCCAGGGCGGCCCTGATTTTCGACAAGAACTGGACGCTCAAGCCCAGCGGAAAGGTCTGGGAGCGCCTCGTCTTCACGCAGTGGTGGACCGACGTGAAGGGAAAGACCGATCGGGCGGGCCGCCTATCGGCGCGCGGATTTTTAGGGACTTACGTGATATCGGCCGAGGGGCCCGATGGGCGCTACCAGGAGGTCCGCGCGCAGCTCGTCTTGGGGGAAACGCGCGTCGTCGTCGCTCTGAAGTGACTACGGGTCCGACAACAAATAGTTTAACAGCAATTCCCCAAATCGCGTTAAGCGTGATTGACTGTCCCTATTCGCGCTATTCGCGTCCTCACGCGCCCCGTCAACCCCCAGGAATCGTCAGCCGCGCTTCTCCGGGGTCCTTGAAGGCATTGGCTGCCTTAAGCGCGCGCCGCGCGGATGCGAAGTCTGAAAAATCGATGCTCGCGGAAAATTGCTGGGCATGGTCGATCATCCGGAGATAGGCGATCGGCTCTCCGCGCCGGCTATGCGCCCTGAGCGTTCCGAGATAATCGTCTCGAAACACCGTCGGGATGATGATCCGCCGCAATCCGGCCGCGACGAGTTCGGCGTTCATCATGACCCGAGCGATACGGCCGTTGCCGTCATTGAAGGGATGGACTTCCGAAATCAGAAACATCATGAACGCCGCCCGAGCCGAGGGCGAGTCGAGCACCTTGTAAAACTCAAAGCCCTTCGCCAGGGTTCCGCGCACGAGATCAGGAGCGACGAATACCGTCTCTCCGGCGCGGTTGATCTCCGCCTTGACCTCGACCGGCTGGGTTTCAGGCCTCGCGTTAAGGATGGCTTCATGTCGGGTCGAGAGCAGGGCCCAGAGTCCCTCGGCATCCTGAGGAAGCTTGCGCAACTCGGAAAGGTTGGAAACGACGCGGTAAGTCCCCAGGATATCGTGCGCGTCTTTGGGCCGCGCGCTTGGGATCTTCCCTTCGAATATGATCTCGCGCGCCTCTTCAACCTCGAACCGGGTGCCTTCGATGTAGTTCGAGAAATAGGCCTCGAAGAACGCGAGCGTGCGCAGCGCCTCCGAACGGACAAGCGGCTCGGCGGTCTCGCGCAAGGGCGTCTTCCCCAAAGCGGAGAAAAGAGACTCGAAGAGCCTGAGCCGATCCGGGTCAAAGGCTTCGCCCGCGGCGCGGGCCTTGGCCAGCGGCGACTTGAGCCCGTCGGCCGGCCTGGTTTTGAGCATGGCGCCGATGATCCGGTCGAACGCTTTGAAATCCTTGAGCAGGCCCAGTTCCTTCGCCGCGCGCCGGGCGTCGTCACGCAGCGCATTAAGGGCTTTCTCGCCCCGAAGGCGCAAGATCCTTTCGAGGCGTTCTTCAAGCTCCTTTCGAGGAATGGTCTTGGACGCCGCCGTCCCGCTCCGGGTGCGCTGGATATTTTCCAGGAAAGCCCGGGGCTGCGACGCGATGAAAAGAGCGCCCATGAAGGGCTTGTCCGAAGGTCCGGCCGGAGGACCTTTGAGAAGCCTGACGGTAAGCCCGGGCAATCGAACGGTCCGCGAATAGGAAGTCGTTAGAAATACTTCCCATTCGGCCGTAGGTTTCCCTTCCAACGCGGTCCGGTGACTGAGGATGGCCTTGGGGAAAAGGCCTCCTAGAATCTCATAGAGGTTGTCTTGGACCACCTTCATGGGCGGGTCGGATAGATTGGTGGTATAAAGGCGGGGAGCGATCTTTCTGGCCTTTCCCGCCCGCAGTAGACGGCGCAGGCGCTTTGCCTCCTTGTTGACTGACGTCCCAAAGATGATCTCCGATAGGGGCGTCATTTTTTCCATTCTATAAGCCGCCAAGCCGCCCAATGGCCTATATTTTCATACTAATATAGCAGAGGAGGCCTGTTTTTTCAATACTACTGGCACCCAAACGAAGTCTTTTAAAATCCGGCCCCGAGGGAGAATCTCTGGGCGCGGCCCAGGGCGCCGA
>JACQPI010000093.1 GCA_016207585.1 Elusimicrobiota bacterium
CCATCGCGTCCACGAGAGTTTCGCGGAAGAGAGGATCGTCCTCGACAATCAGCAGGCTCGTCTTCGTCGTTATTGGCATTCTAGCACCTTACTCCTATGATACAGTAATTGGGAGTTTTTTACACGGGTCCAAAGACCTATCCCTGTCGAAACATTAGGCCCCATCCTTCTTGGGCCTAACGCCCCACGCCGGCAATTTGTTACCATGAGGGCATCGTGGATGCCCAGAAATCGCCCGATTTTCACTTCTACGCGGACTTCGAAAAAAAGGAAGTCCTCGACAACTCCGGCCGTCTGGTCGGCACGATCCACGATATCGCCCTAAGCCTGGAGCCCTTCCCGCGCGCCACGCATCTCATCCTGCGCAAGGGGCTCATCAAGCGCCGGTACGCGGTCGTCCCGTGGGAAAAAATTGAACGCATCCTCCTGACGATTCACCTCCAGTTTTCCCGAGAAGAAATCCCTTTCATGGACGGCGCCCCTTCGTTCGAATTCACTCTGGTCCGGGACATCTTGGACCAGCAGGTCGTGGACACCAACGGGCAGAAAGTCATTCGGGTCAACGACGCGCACCTGATCCAGGTGGAGCGGGATATCCGCATCGTCCATGTCGACGTGGGCATTCGCGGCATCGTCCGGCGGCTCGGCTGGCAGTGGTGGGTCGATCCTTTCGTGGAAATTTTCCTGGCCAGGACCGACTATCTCAAGGACAACCTCATCAACTGGCGCTATATTCAACCCCTCGCCATTCATCCGCAGAAAGGGACGCTCAAGCTGACCCTGGACCAAAAACAGCTCGCCACGATACCCAGCCCGGACATCTCGGAACTGATGCAGAAGATGGACGCGCACCAGCGTCTGGCGCTGTTCAAGTCGATCGCTCCCGATTGGCGTCCCGGCGTCTTCTCCAACTTCGACTTGCTGCTGCAAAAAGAGCTCCTGGAAAACATGGACCTCAAAGAAGCCGCCGAACTGCTTTCCAAGGCCCCGGCCGACCAAACGACCGATCTCCTGGAGGAAATCCCCAAATCCGTGGCCGACAGCCTCCTGGCCCTCATGGAAACGACGAAAGCGCGCCGGCTATCGGCCCTCCTCGGCTATACGAGCGACTCGGCCGGAGGGCTCATGACCACCGAAATGATAACGGCGCCGCACACTGCCACGGTGGCGGACATCGTGGAGCGCCTGCGCCCCCTCAAGGATCAACTGGAGACCATGGATTTCGTCTACCTCGTGGAGGGAGAGAGCCGCCTGGTCGGCCAGGTGCTGCTGCGCCGCCTGCTCCTGGCGTCCCCGGCGGAAGCGGCCTCCCAGTACGCCTATCCGCGTCCGATCTACGCCCGCGCCAAAGACAGCCTGCGGGAAGTCGCCTTCCTGATGGAAAAATACCGCCTGGCCTCGATCCCGGTCGTCAACAACGGCAAGGAGCGATACCTGCAAGGGGTCATCACGATCGACGACATCCTGGAACGTATCATCCCCTTCGCGTGGAAGCGTAGGGCCAAAATGACCACGCCATGAAATTAGAGGCGATCGCGCAAAGCCCGCTCCAAACCCTGTGGCGCCGAATCTGGCTGTTTTTGGCGATCATGGGCCCCGGTTTCATCACCGCCAACGTGGACAACGACGCCGGCGGCATCACCACCTATACGCTGGCCGGGGCCCATTACGGGAACCTCTTCCTGTGGGCGATGGTTCCGATCGCGATCGCGCTGACCGTCGCCCAGGAGATGGTCACGCGCATGGGGGTAGCGACCGGGAAGGGGCTGGCCGACCTTATCCGCGAAAATTACGGGGTAAAAATAACCTTCTACGTGATGGTCGCCCTCGTTGCCACGAACCTGGGCAACGTCATCGCCGAGTTCGCCGGGATCGCCGCGAGCTTGGAAATCCTGGGCGTCCCCAAGGCGCTGAGCGTGAGCGCGGCGGGGCTTTTCGTATGGTGGCTCGTGACCCAGGGGGATTACCAGAGAGTCGAGAAGGTCTTCCTCGCGGCCTGCACGTTCTATGTGACGTACATCCTCTCCGGCTACCTGGCCAGGCCCCACTGGCCGACCGTTCTAAGGGATTTCGCGAACCCGCGGCTGCCGCTCGACTTCGCGGCCCTGGCGATGCTTGTCGGCATCGCGGGAAGCACCATCGCCCCCTGGATGCAGTTCTACCAGCAGTCCGCCATCGTCGACAAGGGGGTGCAGGCCCGGGACTACCGGTTCGCGCGCATCGATGTGTTGATAGGGTGCGCCATGTCCACGCTGGTGGCGACCTTTATAATTGTGGCCTGTTCGGCCACGCTCCATGTGTCCAACATCCGGGTTACGGACGCTTCCCAGGCCGCCCTGGCGCTCGAGCCCCTAGCCGGGAAGTGGTGCTCCCTGCTCTTCTGCCTCGGCCTTCTCAACGCATCCCTGTTCGCGGCCTCGATCCTTCCCCTGTCCACCGCATATTCCGTGTGCGAGGGGATGGGCTGGCAGACCGGCATCGACCGAAGGTTCGACGAAGCCCCCCAGTTTTACGGGCTTTACTCCCTATTGATCGCCGGAGGCGCCTTGGCCGTCTGCTGGCCAGGCTTCCCGCTCATCAAGGTGATGTACTGGTCCCAAATCATCAACGGGCTCCTCCTGCCCGTCATCCTGACCCTTTGCATGAGCCTCTCCGGCCGGGAAGATATCATGGGCTCCTTCGTGAATCCGGCTTGGTTCAAGTGGCTCGGTTGGACCTGCACGGCCGCGATCAGCCTGCTTTCCCTGGCGATGGCCGCCAGTCTGCTCGTTTAAATCAACCGCTGAGCGGCGCCGATCCGTTCAAGCACCTTCTCGCGGCCCAAGACCTCCAGCATCGCGAACAGGCTGGGGCCCTCGGTGCGGCCGCTGACCGCGACGCGAATGGGATGGATCGCCTGGGCCGGCTTGAGGTTGTTGCCGGCGCAGAACCCCCGGATCGCCGCCTCCAGATCCTTCTCCAGAAACCCGGGAGTTTTCTGCAGCAGAGCTCGTATGTCTTCCAAAATCTTAGCCGCGCCGGGCGCCCGCAGCACCTTCTCGACCGCTTTTTGCTCGTAGACCGCGTCCTTGAAGAAAAAATCCACCAGCCGCGGGACCTCCGTCAGCAGCTTGACCTTCTCGGCCTCGAGGCCGACCGCCCGGAGCAGGGGCTCGCGCGGAACCCGGCCCAGGCCGGCGGATTCCAAGAAGGGGGCCGATTCCCTGACCAGCTCTTCGCGAGTCAGCTTGCGGATGTAAGTCCCGTTCATCCATTGCAGCTTCTGCGGGTCGAATGTCGCCGGGTTTTTCTGGCAGCCCTTCAAATCGAATTTCCCAATCAGCTCCGCCGCCTCGAACAATTGCCGGCTGTCCGGCGTCGCCCACCCCAGGAGAGCGAGGTAGTTTCGCAGCGCTTGTGGCAGGAAGCCCTGGGTCTTATACTCCAAGACCGAGGTCGCCCCGTGGCGCTTCGACAATTTAGCGCCGTCCGGCCCCAGGATCATCGACAAATGCGCGAATTGCGGCGGCTTCCATCCCAGCCCGGCGTAGACCTGCAGCTGGGACGGCGTGTTCGAGAGGTGCTCGTCGCCACGGATCACGTGCGTGATCTCCATAAGATGGTCGTCGACCACGCAGGCGAAATTGTAGGTTGGACCCCCGGCCGTCTTTTGGATGACGAAATCCTGCAGCAGGCGGTTCTCGAATTCGACCCGGCCGCGGATCACGTCCTCCACGGCCGTGGCGTCCTCGTCGGGCATGCGAAATCGCACCGACGCCCTGCGTCCCTGCGTTTCGTGATCGCGCCGCTGCGCCTCCGTCAAGCTACGGCAACGCCCCTCGTAGCGCGGGGGACGCTTTTCAAGCTGGGCCCTACGCCGCATGGCGTCCAACTCTTCCGGCGTGCAGTAACAGCGGTACGCCTTGCCCTCCCGCAGAAGCTGCTCGACATACTGCCGATACCGCTCGAGACGCCGCATCTGGAAGTACGGCGCGAAGTTTCCGCGCTCCTGCCAGTCGCCGGATCGCCCCGGCTCCAGCCTCGGCCCCTCGTCCCACTCGAGCCCGAGCCACGCAAGGCTCTCCAAAATGGCGTCGACGGACTCGTGGGAGGACCGGACCTCGTCGGTGTCCTCGATGCGGAGGATGAAGACTCCCTGATGCCGCCGGGCGAAAAGATGGTTGAAAAGCGCCGTGCGAGCGCCGCCGATATGCAGATAGCCCGTCGGGGAGGGCGCGAACCGGACGCGGATCACCGCCGCTCCTCCAGGAGCTCCAGGGCGTGCTTGCGGCTGACCACCGTCGTCTCGCGCCCGCCCAGCATGCGGGCCAAGACCTCGACGCGAGCCTCTTTTTCAAGGCCCCGAACCTGGACATAGGTGCGTCCCCCCGAAACCTCCTTGCTGACATGAAAATGCTGGGGGGCGAAACAGGCGACTTGAGGCAGGTGAGTCACGCACAGGACCTGGCGGGACTTAGACAGCTCGGACAACCGTCGGCCGACCGCCCGGCCGATCTCGCCGCTCACTCCGGAGTCCACTTCGTCGAAAACGAGAATCCGAACGCGGTCGTTGCGGGCCAGGACCGTCTTGAGCGCCAGCATCGTCCTCGACAACTCGCCCCCGGAGGCGATCGCCTGCAGGGCCTTGGGGAGCTCCCCGGGATTGGGCGCGATCAGGAATTCGACCCGGTCCGAACCGCAGGAGCCGTAGCGGCCTTCCTCCATCTCGACCGACACCGAGAACCTCGCCGCCTCCATCCCCAATTCCTTAAGTTCCTTGGTGATCCGGGTCGACAGGCGCGTCGCCGCGGCCATGCGCGCCTGATGGGCCTGGGCGCAAAGCCGCGCCAGAGCCTCCTCCAACTCGGCGCGGCGCTTTTCGACCTCCTCGACGCGAGCCTGGGAATTCTCCAGCCAGGCCAATTCGACCTGGATCCGGTCGCGGTGCGACAAAATGTCCGTCAAGGCCGGACCGTACTTCTTCTTCAGCCGGCTCAACCGCTCCAGGCGCGAGTGGATTTCATCGATCTTCTCGGGCCACAGCTCCGTTTGATTTTGATAACCGGACAACCGCGCCGAGATATCCCGGACGCACGCCTGCGCCTGGTTCAAGGAGGCGATGTCCGCCGTCCACGTCGGGTCCAGGCGGGCAAGGTCCTCCAGAGAGCGGCCCGCCTTCAAAAGAAGCTCCTGGGCCGAACCTTCCTGCTCGTAGAGAATGCCGTGGATCTGCTGCGAGAGCGCGCTCAGGCGCTCCGAATTTTTGAGCCGCGGAAGCAGCGTTTCCAATTCTTCCTCTTCGCCGGGCTTAGGATCGGCTTGGGTGATCTCGGAGAGCTGGTAGCGGTAGAGATCGACGCGCTTGAGCCTTTCCTCGTCCGAAAGCTCCAGCGACTTCAGTTCCTGCGACAACTGAGACCATTTCTTATATGCCCGCTCCAGTTCGGCGCGCAGCGGCTCCTTCGCCGAGCCCGCGGGCTCCCCCCCCGCCCGCTCCGGGGGAGAGGCCGCCTTGCTGGAGGGAGAATCAAAAAGTCCCCCAAAGCCGTCCAGAAGCTCCAACTGCACATCGGCCTTGAGAAGGGTCTGGTGTTCGTGCTGGCCGTGGAAATCGACGAGGCCGTCGCCCCAACCCGCGAGGACCGAGACCGGGACCGATTGGTTATGGAGATACGCGCGGGTCTTCCCGGAGGAATCGAGTTCCCTTCGGACCGACACCCGGAGCTCTTTAAGATGGAAACGGGACTGCAGTTCCTTTGGAAAATCGGTCCAGTCGAAGACTCCCGTGACCTCCAGGCGCTGGGCCCCCGCCCGCAGCCACTCCAGGCTCCCGCGCCCACCCAAAAGAAAGCCCAGTGCCTCGATCACGATCGATTTTCCGGCTCCCGTCTGGCCGGTAAATACGTTAAGACCCTCGGAAAGCTCCAGTTGAAGCTCCTCGATGATCGCGAAGTTGCGCACCGCGAGGGAACGAAGCATTACCGCTCCCCCCACTTCAGCTTGCTGCGCAACACCTGGAAATAGGAGCGTTTCGGATTGACGAGCAGCTTCAGGGGCTTCTCGTAGCGCCGAATCGTGACTTGGGACCCGACGCGAAGGGAGCACCCGACCTGCCCGTCGAGAGAAATCAGGATTTGCGGGTTTTCCTGGGGCTGGCGGCGAGAGACCGTCACGACGACCGGCTCCTTGGCCGGGAGGATCAGCGGCCGCTGGGTCAGCGTATGCGGGCAGATGGGCGCGATCAGGAAGGCGTCGAGCCGCGGGTCGACGACGGGCCCGCCGGCCGCCAGCGCGTAAGCGGTCGATCCCGTCGGAGTCGAGAGGATCAGCCCATCGCCGAAATAGTTCGCCACGAACAGGTTGGCGCACGACGCCTGCAAGGTGATGGCGCGCGCCTGGTCCCCGCAGCGTATGACGCAGTCGTTGAGGGCGATGGCCGGCCCGAAAACCTTTCGGGCTCCCCGCGTCGCCTCCACGGAAAGCATCCACCGTTCCTCGAGCACAAAACGGCCCTCCAGGATCGTCCCTATGTGGCGGTTTAACTCCTGGGCGTCCGTTCCGCTCAAAAAGCCCAGCCCCCCGGTGTTAATCCCCAGCAAAGGGACCGACCGCGGCGCCACCAGGCGAGCGGCCCGAAGCATCGTACCATCCCCGCCCATCGCGACGACGATATCCGCCATCGGAAGCCGCTCGCGCAGCGTGGCCGGGCTTCCCATCCAAACCCGCAGCCCGCGCGCCTTGAGGAGCGCTTGGACCTTTCTAAGCCAACGGACGGCCTCCGGTTTTTGTTCATTGTAAAACAAGATGGCGGAGCGGATGGAGGGCTCGTCGGCGCGCGCGGCGATGTCGGTTTTCATGGAAGACTTGAAGTATACAAAATTCCCTTCTTTCCTCCCCGCGGCCCATACCCTTGCAATACGACTAACCTCCCGTTTGGTTCCCGCGGGAAAGACGGGAGCTATTCGCGCAGCCGGCGGGCGGTGAATAGAAAGGCGTCGGGGCTGGGACCCCCGAGGTCGTCCGGGTCGAGGCCGGCGCGACGGAGGGCCTCGAGAAGCTCTCGGGCGCGCTCCTCGGCGCCCTCGGCCGGTCCGTCCTGCTCCACCTCGTAGAGCGCGACCGGAGCTCCGGTTTCATCGAGAGCCTTCGTCCGACCCAGCGTGACGGACAGTTTCGCCAAGCGCGGGCGGGGAAGCGAAATGATCGAGCGCTCTTTCGTATTGGAGGCGGCCGGGAAGAGCCGGGTCGGGGGCAAATCCTCCCGCGCCCGGGTCACGACCCCCTTCCCGGGCCAGTCCCCCTTCGCCAGGAGCGCATGCGCTTGCTCGGCCAAGTCCAGGATCGGGGCGCCGGGGCGAAGCAGATTGTCGAAGAATTTTCCTGAAACGACCAGCAGCTCCGTCCCTAGGTCCTGCTCCAAAGAATCCTTCTCATCCTCGATCTCGGCAAGAGCGGCCACCAGGCCCGCCGCCTCGACGCGTCCGAGCGCGCGGCTTCTGGAAGTCTGAAAGGTTGGCGCGTCACCCGCATCCTTGAGCCTCGCCTTGATTGGAAGCTCGAGGTGCTTGAGCCGGAAGCGGTCGCCGTCGAACGCGTCGAAGTAGAAGTCCCTTCGGCGGACGATGTCCTTTCCCGGGTCGCGAAGCTTGAGGAGTTTGTCGTAGCCCGTCCTCACCAGCGGCACGCGCACCTCGACGACGGTTTTTACCGGGGCCACACCGTGGGCGGCCGTCGCAAGGACGAAGGGGAGTATCGCAATCACGGAAAGCGTATTGTACTACACCGCTCGACGCACCGACAAGGCGGCTAAAAACCTTAATGCCCCTTTAGGTGCTCTCTCCACATTTATTACAATAGCCGGCGATGCGGCGATCCAACCTTCTCCTGCCGGGCGCGATCCTGCTCGTTTCGTTCGGGCACGCGGACCCGCGGGCAGAGCCCCCGGCGCCTGCCGCTCGCGCCGCGCAGAGGGCGATCGTGCTGTCCCCCGACGATCCGCCCTACGACCATACGAAAACTCCGCTGGCAGACGACGATTTTCTTCTTCTATCCAAGAACGGCTACCGTTTTCAGGCCGATGGGACGATACGCCCCCCCGGCACCACCCGCCCCGTGGGCCGCTCCGAAATGCCTCTTTTGATCGAAGAGCTGACCGGAAAACAGCGCCTCAAGGCGATGCTGGAACTGGATGTCCTCTTCAACCGCCATGGAACTAAGAATCTTCCTGCCGACGCGCTGACGGAAGTCCGCCGCATCGCCCGCCAGAACTGGCCCGTCCTGCCCCAACGTCTCAGATCGGATCTCAAGTCCTATTTTTCCCTCCGGGAGATCGAGGCGATGGACACGGGGGTGAAACCCATCCGCGCGCCGCACACCTGGCTCCCCCTGGAAGCCCCGGCTCCCTACGCCGCCGCCGATTCCACGCTTCCGGCGCCCGCGGCTGGAGCGGAACCTCCCGCGGCGGCGTCCGCAGCCCCGGCGTTTAAGGTCTCCGAACCCTCGGCCCCCCCTCGTCTGGAGCCGGTCGGGACGCCGGTCGCCCCGCCCCCTCAGGACTCCGCCCCGGAAGAAACGCCCGCCGCGCAACCGCCCGCGCCGCCCACCGCGACGCCTCCTCAGACGCTGGTCGAGGCGGAGCTCGCTCTGCCCGCCCAGGCCCTCTCCGAAAGTTTCCCCGAGATATCGAGCGATGAATTCGAAAAACACCTGGCCCAGTCCGACCACTCCCCCGAGATGCGCCTTCTCCTCAAAATGATCTCGGACCACGCCTCGCGTCCCGTCCGCCGCCTCGCGTTGGGAGCGCTCGACAAGCACCGCCCCGCCCTATCCATCGATGCGCAACGCGCCGCCGCGCGCGCGTATGCCTGGACCGAGGAGCTTTCGGGTCCTCCTCAGCACACGCGCATCGCGCTTCAAACAGGATCCGTCCTATGGTCCCAAAGCCGCTTTCTCTTCGGGATCTCGCAGATGCTTCTGCCCGCCACGGAGAATTATTACCGCGGCCTGGGCATGCCGGCGCCCAAGTTGGAGGCGCTCAATCCCTCGGCCGCCGGCCAAGCCGAAGCCGCGGACGACGGCAAGACGGCCCGATTCTCCGATGGAAGCCGCCGCCTCCAATACACCCCGGAGCAGTCGGCGGGAGCTCTCCTGCATGAACTCGTTACGCTGGCGCTGACGAAGGCTGGGAGCGGCGCGGATGCCTACCGGAACGAACTCTTCGCGCGATCCTGCGAATTCCAGTTCTACGATAACCTGAGCAAGGACACGGGGAAACCGCCTCTTTTGGACCGCCAGAAACACGTCCAATACGCCGAGTGGCGGGACCGTCCCATGGACGCCTGGGATTTTACGCTGCAGTCCCTGACGGCTCCCCTCCCCGCGACGGCGCTGCCCCACCTGAGCGGCGGCCCGGACAGCCGCAAGAATTGGGCGCTTCGGCACGATCTCTCCTTGTTGAAGGGTGCCGGGCTGCCTGAAACGCCGGATGTTCCCCAAAACGTTCGAACCTCGGATTTCTCCGCGGATCCCGAGCCTTCCCTGGAGGAAGCGGTCCGCCGAGAACTGAGAGAGGCCGCGCAGCCCTCGGCGGCCGAGAGGGAATGGCTGAGCCAAGAAAACGGTATTCGCGAGAAAATGAATGAACCTCGGTGACCGACGTCGCGCCCGCCTCGCGGCGGCTTTGCCGTGGCTGCTCCTGGCCGGACTGCTCGACGCCTGGAGCGCCCCAAGCCGCGCGGCGCATACGCTGTATACGTCGCCCCTGCGCACGTTCGCCTGCGAAGTGCCGGGCGGCTGGCAGGCGCTGGAGTTGCAGACTCCCGCGGGCTCCTCCGCCCACTTCCTCGGCCCCGCGGAAGCCGACGGCGCCTGGCGCGCGGCGCTGCACGTCCACTTTCTTCAAAAGGATCAAGCCGGGTTCATCCCTTTCGACGCGCTTCTGAAACGCGAACGGGCCTCCGATCCGTTGAGCCGCAGGGAAGCTTCCGTTATTTCCCGCCGGAACGTCGCCCGCGGCTCGGCGAGGCGCTTCGAGGTGTCGGAAACCCGGCTCCTGCCGGACGGCGGCCTTCCCGGCCGGCCCGTCATACTCCACCACTACTACGCCATGATCCCCGCTCCGGACGGGTATTTCGTGGTCAAGCTATCGACCCTTCGCGAAACGTACCTCGCCTATCGGGACGATTTCGACCGCGCGCTGGGCACCTTCCAGATCCTCGGTGCGCCATAACCCGGTAACACGGTCGATCGGCGTCGCGGACGCGAAGCGCCCGCGCCCCCGACGCTTCCGAGACGTCAAGGCGGCAGGGCGCGTCGCGATAAACATCCTCCCCGAACGGGGAAAAAACGTATTCGGAACCGTCGTACTCGTAGGAAGGATCCCGACCCGACCGGTTGACGGATACGACATAGGACTGGGCCAATATCGCCTGCGCCGAGCCGAGCGTGCGGAACTGGTAGCTTTTGTGAGGCCCCCCGATCCAGCACGACGGCACCAGGATGAGCTCCGCCCCGGCGCGGCCGTATTCCATGAAAAGCCGCGGGAATCGGATGTCGAAGCAGATCGCGAAGCCGATCTTCCACCCCCGGTAGAGCGCGACCACCCCGGAGTCGCCGGGGGTGTAGACGCGGGACTCGGGCGACCGGCCGACGGTGAAAAGATGCGTTTTGCGGTAACACGCCTCGATGCCTCCGCTCGGATCGATCAAGACGATCGTATTGAAAGGTTTTTTACGATCCGCCGCGTTTCTTTCGGGAAACCCCGCGACGATCCCCGTCCGGCAGCGGCGCGCCAATTCCCGGATCCGCCCGATCACCGGATCGGGCGGCCGCAGCGCGAACGAGCGCGGGGACTTCGTGACGAAGCCGGTCAAGGTCAATTCCGGGAAAACAAAAAGCTGCTCCCGGGAGGGCGTACCCGCCGCCCGCCGCAAGCGGCCGCGGATCGCGTCCTCCATGCGGCGCAGGTTCTCTTCCGGGTCGTTCCATGCCAGGTCGATCGCAACCGGCTGGACGTATAACGCGGGCCTTTTCGTCATGGCGTTCAGTATTCGGGCCGCAGCCGGGCCAGCGCCTTC
>JACQPI010000094.1 GCA_016207585.1 Elusimicrobiota bacterium
CGCCTGGGTGATGGGCGTGCCGTCCGCCGACTGCCTGACGGTGGGAAAGCTCATCGGGGTCAAAACCGTCGTCAACGAGTTCGTCGCCTACCTCCAGATGGCCGAGCTTCTCAAAAGCGGCTCGCCCCTCTCGTATCGTTCGATCGTGATCGCTTCCTACGCCCTCTCCGGATTCGCTAACTTCTCCTCCATCGCCATCCAGATCGGCGGCATCTCCGGCATCGCGCCTGGCCGCAGGCACGACCTCGCCAAGCTCGGCCTAGCCGCGATGTTGACCGGCGCGGTCGCCACATTCATGACGGCGACCATCGCCGGAATACTGGTCCCGTAGAGCAGAGTTTGCGACTGAGGGCCTCAACGGGCGCCGAAGAGGCGCTTCCACCAGGCGCGCGCGGAAGGCGGTTTCGGAGCCGGTTGGGTCGTCTCTTTGGAGGCGACGTAGTAGGGAAGGGTGAATAAAAACGTGGCGCCCTGGCCCGCCTCGCTCTGGACCCACATCTGGCCCCGCTGGAGGTGGATGAGCGCCTTGGCGATCGCCAGGCCCAGGCCGGTCCCGCCGACGTGCCTCTCGCCGGAGGCGATCTGGACGAACTTCTCGAAAATCTTTTCCTGGTCCTGCTTGGCGATGCCCGGGCCGGTATCCTGGACGGAGAACACCGCGAAGCGCTCCTGCCGCCCGGTCCCGCCGGCGACGCGCACGGTGATCCGGCCTCCCGACGGAGTGAACTTGATCGCGTTGGAAAGGAGGTTCACGAGCACCTGGACCGTCCGGGGCGCGTCCGCCGCGACCGGCGGCAGCCCAGACGCCCCCTCCAAGGAAAGCTGGATGCCCTTCTTGAGGCACCACGGCCTGAGGCTGTCGGCGCCCTCGCGCGCGATCTTCTCCACCTCGCAGGCCTGCGGGTGGACCGTCATCTGCCCGGACTCGATCTTCGAGAAGTCCAGGATTCCCTTGATCAGGAGATCGAGGCGATCCGTGTTCTTGATGACGGTATCGAACATCTTGCGGTCGTCGTTCTCGAGCTTCCCCGAGAACTGGCCCTGCAGGAGCTCCACGGCGGCCCGGATGGAGGAAAGAGGCGCGCGCAACTCGTGCGTCACATGGGCGACGAACTCCCGCTCCGTGCGCTGTAGCTCCCGTTGTTTGGTGACGTCGGTCAGGACCGACACCATACCGACCGTCTTGCCCGCCTCGTTTTGGACCAGGGCGGTGGAGCCGCGGATCGTGCGGTGCGTGTCCTCGGTGCTGGTCACGCTGACCTCCGGCTCCAGGGGCCGGTCGGACGGGGGGGCGGCGATCTGGGTCGCCATCGTCATGAGGTGCTCTTCCTTCACGTGCTCGGCCAAGGACTTGCCGGCCACCTCCGCGAGGCGGACCCCGTAGAGGGTCTCGGCGGCGGGGTTCATCATCAAGACCTTCCCGTCGTCGTCAACGACGACGACGCCTTCCGCCATGTTCGAGAGCACCGCCTGCGTGCGGACCTGCTCATTCTCGATGCGCGTCTTCTCCTTCCGAACCGTCTCCGTCGCCTGGGAGACGCGGCGCTCCAGGTCCGCCTGCATCTGCCCAAGGACCGCCTGGTACACCTCGGTCCGCTCGGCCGGATCGGGCACCGCCGCCTGGACCAGCATCTCCAGGGATCGTTCCAACGACTGCCGTTCGATTTCCTGAAGGATGGAGCGCTCGGAAGCCGTCGCGGCCTGGAAGGCTTGCTGCGCCGTTTCCATCGGAGGCGGGGCGTCCTGCGCCTTGTCGACCTTCGCGTAGATCGCCTCGTTGAACGCGATATGGTTCACATCCCTTTCGTTCAGGAACGCCTTGGGATCGGTCGATTTGGCATGCTCCGGACGCAGGGCCGCCAGTTCACACAGCGCCGTCAATTCCGCCAGCGTCAGCCCCGACTTAAAGGTGACGCTGTTGAGGCGGTAGCGGTTGAAGAGGGAGAGAAACGAATTCGGAACTTGTGAAAGCCCCCCCACGATACGTCCGTTGGCGATCAACTTATCCTGATCGATCCCGTAGGCGAGCTCGCCCTCCGGCATCTGGTCGAGAAGGCGGGTGAGATGTCCCAACGCATCGCCCAGGGAGGCCGTGACGGCCGGATGGCCGACGCGGTAGAGATTCATTTGGCCCAGCGTCTTGCCGATGGCGCGCACCGCCTCGATGCTGAGGGTCTCGATGGGCAGAGGGGTGTCCGCCATGCTCAAAGCCTGAATAATTTGGGATCCGCCACGCCCGCCAAGGCGTTGCGGGCGTCGAAGACGCGGCGGGCGGCGCGCAGGACCCGGCGGTAATCGACGCCGCCGTGCGCGGTCAGGACGGCGACCAGGTCGTAGCGGCGCAACTCGGCGCGCGTCAAGGGTCTGGAGCGAAATTTCCGATTTTCCACCTGGATTGTTTTTATCCATGGATCCGAGATCGACACCGCGACGCCCTGCTCCCCGAGCAATTTGATGACGTCGAGGGCTGGGGATTCGCGCACGTCCGAAACGTTGGGCTTATAGGCGACTCCCAACACCAGGATGCGGCTTCCCTTAAGCGGTTTGGAATCGCCGTTAAGGATGTCCCCGATGCGGCGCACGACGAACTCGGGCATGGAGGCGTTGATGACGCCGGCCAGCTCGATGAACCGCGGCTCGAAGTTGAGGGACTTCATCTTCCAGGCGAGGTACTGGGGATCGAGGGGGATGCAATGCCCGCCGATGCCCGGCCCCGGGTAGAACGGCATGTACCCGAACGGCTTGGTCGAGGCGGCGGAGATCACCTCCCACACGTCGAGGCCCAGGCGGTGGCACATGAGCGCGATCTCATTGACGAGGCCGATGTTGACCGCGCGAAAGGTGTTTTCCAGGAGCTTCACCATCTCGGCGGCCTCGGGGCTCGATACGGGGACGACGCGCTCGACGATCTGCCCGTACAAGGCGGCCGCCGCGCGGGCACAGGCCGGCGTCACACCCCCCACGACCTTGGGAGTGTTCGTGATGCGGTAGGTCTTGTTGCCCGGGTCGACCCGCTCGGGGGAGAAAGCGAGGTGGAAGTCGCGCCCCACCCTCAGCCCCGCGCGCTCGAGCGCCGTCAGGACCAGTTCGCGCGTGGTGCCGGGATAGGTGGTGCTCTCCAAGACGACCAGCTGCCCCCGCCGCAGCCGGCGCGAGACCTCCCGCGTCGCCGAGAGGATGTAGCTGACGTCGGGCTCCTTGCTCTTGCGCAGCGGAGTCGGAACGCAGATGACGATCGCGTCCGCCCGACCCAGCCGGTCGAAGCGGGTCGTCGGTGAAAAGCGGCCGCTGCGGACCAGGTCCCGGATCGTCTCGGAAGCGACGTCCAGGACGTGCGAGCGCCCGCCCTTCAAGTCCCGCACGAGACGCTCGCTCACGTCGAAGCCGGACACCTCGAAGCCGCGGCGGGCGAACTCGACGCACAAGGGCAGCCCGACATAACCCAGGCCGAGCACCCCGACCCGGGCCGTCTTGTTTTCGATTTTCTGCTGCAGTTCCATCGTGGAACACCATTGTATAAACCTGACCCTCGGCTTGCAACAACCGGCTCGAAATCCTATGATGGCTTTTTCCATGAAACGCATGGACCTTTGCGTGGTCGGGACGGGTTACGTGGGGCTCGTCACCGGAGCCTGCCTCGCCGAGTGCGGCCACCGGGTCGCGTGCGTCGACTCCGACAGGAAAAAGCTCGCGGCCCTAAAGGCCGGCAAGATCCCGATCCACGAGCCCGGCTTATTGGAGATCGTCGCCAAGCACCGCAAATCCAAAACGCTCGTTTTCACGAACACGATCGCCTCGGGCATGGGCTCCAAGGGCCGCCGGGCCCAGGTGGTCTTCATCGCGGTGGGGACCCCGCCGCGGCCCGACGGCTCCGCGGACCTGACCGGGGTCGAGGCGGTCGCCC
>JACQPI010000100.1 GCA_016207585.1 Elusimicrobiota bacterium
ACTGGCCGCGGTACTTGGTGCCGGCGACGACCAAGGACAAGTCAAGAGACAAAATCGTCTTGTCTTTCAAGAATTCAGGCACGTTGCCGTTGACGATCCTTTGCGCGAGCCCCTCCACGATCGCGGTCTTGCCGACTCCCGCCTCGCCGACCAGGACGGGGTTGTTCTTCGTGCGGCGCGCCAGGATCTGGATCATACGCTTGATTTCGTCCCCGCGCCCAACCACCGGATCCAACTTTCCTTCCTCGGCCGCGGCCGTCAGATCGCGACTAAACTCCGACAACAGGCTCGATCCCTTTCGCGATTGCGATCTCCGAACCCTCCGCTCGCGCCAGGTGTCCTTTTGGACATCGGCCGGAGGCCGGGAAGGTTCTTTTGGGACAGCTCCTTGCGTTCCATGCCCTAAGGGAGGATCATCCGCGAACATCAGCATCTCCCCGCGCCGCGCGGCGCGGCCTGCGTCAAAAAGCCGTCCCGATGCCGTCTTTAGCTCCGGGCCTTCCAGCGCATTCCAGGAAGCGGATCGTCCGGCGGACGCGCCGAGCGCCGCAAGAGCGGGGAGAGCCGATCGGGCGGGAAGCGCCGCCGGTAAGACGGCGGGCCGAGCGGGATTGAAGCGGCGCGGCGAGAGGAATTTTCCAACTTCCGGCCGCCCCAGAAAAGCCGAAGGAACCCGAAACCTCGCATCGGCGCCGGAAAGACCGGCGGCCCGGATTCCAAGGTCGGTTGGAAACGGTCTCAAGGCGGTCGCAGGACCGGCCAGAGATGCCTTGGGGGCGACCAGACGGAGCTCCGGGAGCGCTTTGCGCGACGTCTGGGCGCAAGCCGGCTTCAGGCCCGCGCCGGGCGGCACGGCCGGCAGGATCGCGACAAGAAGCAAGACGCTCAGGCGCCGGCGAGTCGATGTGGATCGCATGTTGTTTTCTCCAATGAGGAGCATACAACCCAAAAGACCCAGAAGTATTGGGTCCATCGGGCTGACTTTTCTCGGTAGAGGACCCAGCTCCCGATAGTACGGAAGGCCCATGTTCTTAGGCTCTCAAATTGCTATCTTAGACCCCTTGCAATTCGGCGAGATATCCGCTAAGCTGAGCAGCCGTTTGGGCCGCGCAGCGCGGCTCGTGAAACTAACGCTGGAGGAACCACATGGGATGGAGTGATTGGTCCAAGCGCAGCGCCTATGTCCTCGTGCAAACCGACTGGGACGCGGGCGAGAGGCTGTGGAAGGATGTGCAGAAGTGGAAGGAGACGATCGGGGCGTGGATGGTGACGGGCTCCTGGGATCTGCTGGTCTGGATCGACGCCAAGAACTGGGAGGAGCTCTACGAAAAGGCGGCCTGGATACGCAACCAGAAGGGCGTCAAGGCGACCTCGTCGCACTTCGTATATAAAGGGACGAAGAACGGCAAGTGGTGGTGGGACTGGAACTGTGGCAATTGGGTTTTTGCGCGCAGCCCGCACCTCAACGGGGAGATCAAGGACTTCCAAAAATCCCCCTGGGCCGTCTCGGCCGCCTCGGTCCCGGGAGACTGGGACTACCTCGTATGGGTCGGCGGCGACAAGTGGGAGGACGTCTGGAGCCACGTCGGCGAACTCAACAAGGAAGGCTGGCACACCCAGACGCTGGTGCCGCTCAAGTCGTGGTGGAACAAGTCGTGGAAGGAAGGCTGGTGGTCGCAAGAAGGCTCCGCGCGGGTCGCGACGCGCGCTTGATCGACTCCTGACGACGGTCTTATCGAAGTTCGCAAGAAGGGCCCGCTTCACAGCGGGCCCTTGTCTTATGCTTCTTCTAAAGCCACCGTGCCGTAGCGGCCCGAGGAAATAGCCTGCCCGGCGGGATTGAGACGCGGCTGGTGTTTGGCGATCAGGGCCCCCGCGATGTCCTTGTATTCCTCATCCGAGGAGACGTCCGCGGAGGCGACGTAATCAAAGTAGATGTCCTTCGATATCTTGAAAAGCTCCTCGGCGCTCGGGCGCAAACGTCCCATGAGATGGTCCGACAGGGCCTCGAAGAGCGTCTTGGGATAGGCGAGCCCGACGAAGAGCACGATCGGCTGCAATTGCGCGTCGAACATCACGAACTCGTAGACCCCGGGCTTCTGCGGAGCATGCGGCACAAGCGCGTCGGGCTTGAAGCGGTAGCACCGCTCCGACATGGCAATGCGAAAAGTCCTGGCTCCCATAGTTTCTCCGCCATATGATACAATGAATATATGAGACATTTCACTCTCCAGGAGGCGCAGGCCGCGCTTCCCAAGCTTCAAACCATCTTCGAGACGGCGTTCCAGATCAAGCGACGCATCAATTCCAAAATGCGGAAAATCAAGACGCAGGAAGCCGCGTCGGAGCCGGACATGCCCGCCGTCGCGATCGAACGCTCCCAGCTGGAGTTTCTGGCTCAGAGCCTGCGGGAAGTCTTCCAGGAAATCGACTCCACGGGCGCCGTGCTCAAAGGGCTCGATCCCGCCCTGGTGGACTTTCCCTGCCGTCTCCATGATGGAGAAATCTATCTCTGCTGGCGCTACGGAGAGGAGGAGATAACTCATTTCCACGGGATTCAAGAAGGCTTCTCCGGCCGCCGCCCGCTCTCGGAACTGCAATTTCTCCCGCCGCGCAAACTATCTTGAATCCATATACCTACGCCTTGCTTGCGGCCCTCCTCTGGGGAGTGGCGCCCGTCATGGAGAAATACGGGCTCTCTCAAGGAACCCACCCCTTAGCCGGCCTCATCCTGCGCTGCTGGGGCGTTTTTCTTGGCTCTCTTTTTCTGTTCCTTGACCCCGGCGCCCGGGAAGGCCTGCGGGCGACGGGGAGCACGGCGATCGTGTGTTTTGCGGGGGCAGGCATTCTTGCCAGCCTCGTCGGCCAGATATTCTCGTACCAGGCTTTCCAGAAAGCCGAGGTCTCTCGGATAAGCCCCATCATGGGCTCCTGGCCGCTGGTGGCGGTCTTGCTCGGCTGGATGATTTTTCATGAGCCGTTGACCGTCAAAAAAGCCATGGGCACGGGGCTGATCCTATGCGGGGTTTGGCTGTTAGGCTTATGATCCGCCTGGTCTCCCCGGCGATCGAACGCTACGCCGCGCGCCATTCGGCTCCGGAGTCCGCGATTCTCCGAGCGCTCGCGAAGGAAACCTACTCGAAGACGCGCATCCCCCAGATGCAGGTGGGGCACCTGCAAGGAACGTTCCTGCGGCTGCTCGTGCGGCTGACCCGCGCGCGCCGCGTTCTTGAGATAGGCGCTTTCACGGGCTACAGCGCGCTCGCGATGGCTCAGGCCCTGCCCAAGGAGGGCCGGCTCATCACCTGCGACATCGATCCGGAGGCGACCGGCATCGCGCGGCACTTCTGGAAAAAAAGCCCTCATGGAGAGAAAATCCGGCTAGAGCTGGGCCCGGCCCTTGCGACGCTGCGCTCGCTCAAAGGTCCCTTCGACCTCGTCTTTCTGGACGCGGACAAGGAGAACTACGTCCGTTACTGGGACGCCTGCGTGCCCAAGACGCGGCCGGGCGGACTCTTGGTCGCCGACAACGTCCTTTGGAGCGGCCGAGTCCTCGATCCGAAAGACGCGACCGACCGGGCCCTGGCGCGGTTCAACCGGCACGTCCTACGGGACTCACGCGTCGAAGCGGTCATGCTGCCGGTCCGCGACGGGATCACCCTGGCCTTCAAACTCCGCTGAGCTTCGTGTTCATCATGCCCGCCGCGCCACGGAGCCTTCCTCAAGCCGTCTTGTTCGACATGGACGGCGTGGTCGCAGACAGCGAGCATCAGTGGCATCTGCTGGAAGGATCTTTGTTTGGGAAAATTTTGCCCTCCTGGCGCGAGGAAGACCATGAAAAGATAGTCGGCCTGGGCGTTCTGGATTTACATCGTTTTTTGGTCGCCGAATTCGGACTTCAAGAGCCCCGGGAGCGCTTTCTCTCCATGTGCGATGAAGCGGCGGAAGAAGTGTATCGGAAGCGAACGACCCTTACCCCTGGCTTCCTCGATGCGCTCGAATGGGTTCGCTCCGAGAAAATATCGCTCGGACTCGCTTCCTCATCCCCGCGCAATTGGGTCCGAATGGTCCTCGACCGCTTCGATCTTGAAAAAAAGTTCCGGGTGATCGTCACGGCAGACGACGTGGGCGGCGAGGGGAAACCCTCGCCCGCCATCTACCTGCGCGCCGCGAAGCTCCTCGGGGCGGAACCGGCGCGCTGCGCGGCGATCGAGGATTCCCGTCACGGCGTCCTGGCCGCCAAAAGGGCAGGGATGTTTTGCGTTGCGTTGCGCAACGGAACCAACGAGAAGCAGATTTTCTCAGAGGCGGACGTTGAAATCCGCCAGCTGGCGGACATCAACCTAGGCCTTCTGACCCATCTCTTCCGGGGCCAAAAAACGCTTCGACCCTAGGTCCGAGGCCCGTAGCCTCCAAGACCTTCCCGTCCTACAATGGAATCCGATGCGCGTTCTTTCCCCGGCGCCGCACAAGATGGCCCCGACGCTGTTTTCGGCGGTCCTAGCGCTTTATGCCGCGGCGCGGCCGGCCTGGGCCGACGAGGGCATGTGGACCTTCCACAACCTGCCGGTCGAGCGCATGCGGCAAACCTACGGTTTTGCTCCCTCCCAAGCCTGGCTCGACCATGTCCGGCTTTCCTCGGTGCGCTTCGGCGATGGAGGATCCGGAGCGTTCGTCTCCCCCCATGGCCTGATTCTGACCAACCATCACGTAGTGGAGAACGGGATCAAGAAACTAGACATGCAGCTAGGAAAGGACTGGCTTCAAAAGGGATTCTACGCGCGGTCTCTATCCGGCGAGGTCCAAATTCCGGACGCCGAGGTCAGTGTCCTAGTATCGATGAGGGATGTTACGTCTCAGGTCCTAAATGCCGCTCCACCCGAGGCTTCCGAGAAAAAATCCAACAGCCTGCGTGAATCCGAAATCGCCAGGATAGAAAAGGATGCTTCGGACAGAACCGGCGCAATCATGGGCAAAGTGGTTAGCTTTCACAACGGCTCTCAACACTGGCTTTACATCTACAAAAGGTTCACCGATGTACGCCTCGTAATGACTCCTGAATCCCGAGCGGCAAACTTCGGCGGTAGTTCCGACGTGGGCACCTATCCGCGCTACGATCTGGATTTCGCTTTCCTGCGGGTCTATGAAAATGGCGTCCTCCATCACCCGAATCACTATCTGCAATATGAATCCGCCGGCTCCAGGCAGAGAGAATTGCTCTTTGTCAGCGGACATCCCCGATTGTCCCGGCGGATGAAGACCCTCGATGAACTCCGTCTAATGCGGGAGATCGATATCCCAGTCCACTTGGATGCTTTATCGCGTGTCCAAAAGACATTGTTATCGTTTTCTCCTGAAAATGAGGAGGAAAACCGTCAAATCGCTTCCGTGATCCATGAAACCGAAAACTTCATCGAGTTGGAACGTCAAGAACTCTCTGCGCTTACAAGGCCCGGTTCTTGGGATCGGAAAGAACAGGAAGAAATTAGCTTGCGGGCCGCTATCGGCGCGAACCCAAAATGGAACTCTCAACTTGGCCGCCTATCGGATGACAGTGCCATGCTTCGAAGAATTGACGAGGCGATGTACAGAAAGGAAGTGCTCAGAGATATTACTCTCACGAATTCAAGCCTGGCCAGGATCGCTACGAACATCCTTCATTTAACCCGCAAAGAACCGCTCCCAAATGAGGACATAGAAAGAGAGACCGGCAACCTATCACTCGATGCACTCCGGCTTGATATACTGTCCACGATTCCCTTTTCCCCCAGGCTGGAGATACACCTGATTGCATCGGCCCTCCAGATCATTTCCGATACCCTGGGTCCCCACGATCCCTATATTCGAGCCGCGCTAGATGGAAGGAATCCCCGAGAGGTGGCGGAAGAGGTCGTCTCCGGCACTCATCTAGGGGAGATCACTATGCGCCGGGCTTTGATCGAGAATCGCGAGGCGGTCGTTCAATCTCAAGACCCGCTCATCCGACTCGTCCTTAAACTGGAGCCTTACTACCAAGAAATGGAAACATGGTTCAAAAAAAACATCGAGGAACCCAGCAAAAAGGCCCAGGGCCTACTCGCTCGAGTCCGTTTTTTGGTTTACGGACATGATGCCTATCCTGATGTCACTTCGACGTTGCGACTCAACTATGGGATACTGGCCGGGTACAAAGAAAATGGCAGACGACTACCGCATAGAACGACATTCGCAGATCTTTTTTCGACAGCTCTCGGAGAAAATCCGATCTACCACCTCGCGCCCAGAGTGGCGCGGGCTCAAAAAAATATCGATATGCGCGTTCCCTTGAACTTTGTTACGACTCATGACACCCGACACGGTAACTCCGGTAGTCCGGTCGTCAATAAGAAGGCTAGATGGGTTGGAATCATTTTCGATGGAAATGTCCAGGATACCGCTAGCGATCTAATCTACGATAATTCTCAGGCCCGCTCTGTTTCCGTCCATGCCGACGCGATCCTTGAAGCGTTGCGTAACATCTACGGCGCACCCGAACTTGCCGAGGAATTGACTCTGGGAGTCATTCGAAATCTAGATGCCTCCTCATCAAGAAAAACCGATCCCCTATCGTAAAACAGTCTTTGTGTGCACCAACGTCCGTCCCGAAGACGTCGCTTGGATTCTCCGGAAAATCGCCGAAACGTGACATGCGCCTGTCCCCACGGTTGATCCTGTCGCTCGGCTTGACTCTATGCGCTCTCCTCGCCGCAGGCGATTTGCCCGGCGCGCAAGAGGCGCCCGCCGTGAACGCCGTCTCCGTCGACGCGGCGCCGGAGGACGATATCGAGAAGTGCGCCAGGAGCCTGCCTCCCCAACCCCTTCCGGCCCCGCCGTTGCCCCCCCAGGTCCGCCGGCGGGTTCTGCGCCCTGTCCCGGAGCGAGGCTTCCCGGCCTTCGAGGACGACCTGGACCGCGCCGGCCTCCTCCTCGCGATCGGGAGGACCAGGGCATTCTGGTCCTCCCAGCCGCCGCAACGATCCGTCGAATTGGGAGCGCGCCGCACCACGGCGGACCACCTCCTCCGAAGCCTGGCGGCGCTGGAGGCGACACTGGCCGTCCACGGCGACGGCGCCTCGCTTCGCGCGGCGCTTCAGGCGCGCTTCGACCTCTTCGAGGCGGTCGCGACGGATGGAAAACCGGAAGGTACGATCACGGGCTACTACTCGCCCGAAATCCCGGTCTCTGCGCGCCCCTCTTCGCTCTCGGTGCCGATCCATGCGAGACCCGCGGATCTCATCAAGATACCTCCCGGCCGCGGCGCCGGCTTCGACTACGGTCGCCGCAGGCCGGATGGAGGTTTCGAACCCTATTTTTCAAGGGAAGAAATTTACCGAGGCGCCCTTAGAGGGCAAGGGCTCGAACTGTTATGGACGCCTCATCCCACCGATCTCCTGGTCCTCCAAATCCAAGGTTCCGGCTGGGCCGTCTTTCCGGACGGCTCGAGGCGCCGGCTTTTCTTCAATGGGGCCAACGGCCGCCGCTTTAGAAGCGTGGGCCAGGCCCTGATCCGCTGCGGCTTTCTGCCTCCTGGAACGAGCTCCCCTGGAATACTTGCCTACCTCAAATCCCAACCCCCCGACCGAGAGGCGCGCATGGTGAATCTCAACCCCCGCTACACCTTCCTGAAGATCGGCGAAGACTCGGGAGACCCTTTCGGCGCCTCCGGCGTCCGGCTCGTGGACGGCCGGTCCGTTGCGGTCGATCCCGACGCCGTCCCTCTCGGGCTCCCGGGGTTTCTGGTCTCCAAGAGGCCCACGGCGGACCGAACGGGACGCCTCACCGGATACCGCGGCTTCTCTCGCTTCATCTTCACTCACGATATCGGCTCGGCGATCCGCGGACCGACGCGCGTCGACCTTTACTGGGGCTCCGGCCCCCAGGCCGAGACGGAAGCGCACCACATGCTCTTCCCGGGCCGGATGTATATTTTTCTCCTGAAAGACTCCCCGGGACGAATCCAGGAATGAGCGAGACAGGACAGGATGCGCGATCTTCCCGGCTCGGCAAGAGCGGCGCGCAGCCTCGCGGGATATTACGGCCTCTAAGCGGCGCAGGCCGCCGAGATATGGCGGTCGCGCACGACCCCGTCGAGCAGCTTCCAGACCGCCTGAGAGGCCTTGTCGGCCGAGACGATCGCCTCCTCCCTGTCGCGCTCGGAGACGGCCAGGCTCAAGACCGCATCGCGCTCCTGGCGGGAATGCCGCACGTCGGCCTTTTCGTGGACGCGGAAAAATTCGACCGCCGAGTCCTGAGTGATTCCGTAGAAATCGCGAAGTCCCTGGATCTTGGTCGCGCTGACGGCCGGAATCTGCGATTCATAGGCATAGAGAGCGCTCAGACCCGCCACCGGATTGGGTTTGCGGGCAAGCTCCATGAAGGTGCGCACGCATTGAAGCGTCTCGGGCTGGACAAGCACCCCGGTCACCTCCTCACGGCCAAGGCCGAGACCCTCGGCGAAGCGCAGCCACAGTTCCGGATGGTTATTCTCCCCGCGTTCCTCCTCGATGAGATTCTCCAAAACGAGTCGGCGCAGGGCCGGATCCGAAATGTTGGAGTGCACCGCGCTGACGTAGCGCGGGAACTGGGCCACGTGGGGATAGTATTGAACCGCATAATGCCTCAAGTCCTCGAGCGATAAAAGCCCCCCCTGCCAGGCCTGATAGAAAGGATGTTTCAGCAAGGAATGCTCCCGGATGACCATCTCCACGGCTTCCCACCATTGGCTGTTGTTCACGCTGGCCCTCCTCTCATAGACCGCCTCGCGGCGCGCTCGATTCGCCCGAAGCGGCGCGCCCCGCAAGACAGTAGCACCTTTGTGGCGAAACGGTCAAGATTTTTTGATACTCGACCTCACCCATTTCTTTGGACGGGTCCTGCCACCGGTGGCCCCATCGGCCTCTGCTCGTAACGGGTTAACCCGAAAAGATATCTACTCGCACCCGGCCGATCCTACCCCCGGTGTCACCCGTCCTTTCTTCGGGTGAGGTCGAGCTGGACGACTTCACCCAGAAAAACGCCGGGTGGCGTCGATGGGTCGGATCGCACTCGGCAACATCGCCGAGTACAGCTGTCCTCGCAGATGTTTGCGAGGGCGCCGGGTGTGAGCGCAGCGAACAGAGGCGATGGGTCCCATCGACGACACAGCGCGCGGTAGCGCGCAGTGCTGGGCGGCGTAAGGAAGTATGGTGCCGCCCTGCAGGACCCGTCTAAAAATGGGTGAAGTCGTCTTTTTGATCGACCCACTATTGAAAGAACAAGGAAAATCCGCTATGTTCAATGCCTGCCGACATGATAAAGCTTCTATCCGCCAACGGCGCCATCCCGTCGCGCGATTGCGCGCGGCACCGGGAAGCCCTGCGTCGCAGCCTCCCGGATGGACTCATCCTCGTATCGGGCGGCGAGGAGATCGTCCGCAACAACGACGTCCACTACGCCTTTCGCCAGCATTCCAACTTCCTCTACCTTGCCGGCGTCCCGGAGCCGGGCTACCGCTTGCTGCTCGACCCCAGGAGCGGGCAAGACATCTTGTTCATCCCCCGCATCGACACCGACCACCGCGTTTGGCTCGGACATGTCGCCGGCCCGGCGGAGACGAAGCGCCGTTTCGGCGTGGCGGAGGTCCGCTTTCAAGATGAATTGCCGGGCATTCTGGCCAAGCTCCGAAAGCGCTACCGCCTGTGCTACGCCGATCCGCAAGCGTGGTCGGCGACGCGCAAGGAATTCGGAACGCTTGTCAACAAGACGGAGAAGCTCGCCGAGGCGCTCGAGACGCTGCGCGCGGTCAAGACGCCGGGCGAAATCGAGCTCCTGGGACGCGCCAACGAGGTGAGCGCGCAAGGGCACCTCGCGGTCATGCGCGCGGCCCGACCCGGGATGCGGGAATACGAGCTGCAAGCCGAATTCGAGGCCGTCTGCCTGCGGCGCGGGCTCAAGCACCAAGGCTATCAACCCATCGTGGCCGCAGGCCGCAACGGCGCGGTCCTCCATTACCACCACAACCACGACGTGCTGCGGGCTCGGGAGCTCCTTCTCATCGACGCGGGCGCGGAGTGCGGCGGCTATGCGGCCGACATCACGAGAACATTCCCGATCGGAGGCCGTTTCTCGCAACGCCAGAAGGATATTTACTCGATCGTCCTCGATGCGCAGAAGCAGTGCATCGAGCGGGCTCGGCCCGGCGTCCTATCGGGCGATCTCCACCTGCACGCGACGCGCGTCCTGGCCGAGGGACTGCGCCATTTGGGGTTCCTGAAGGGATCGATCGATGAGCTCGTTTTGAGCGGCGCCGTCCGGATATTCTTCCCGCACGGGATCGGGCACATGCTGGGACTGGACGTCCATGACTCGTTGGGAGGGAAGCGCCGCCAGATACCCGCGCCGCCGCATCTTCGCCTCCGGTTCAACGCCCGGCTGGAGCCCGGCTTCGTGATCACGGTGGAACCCGGCATCTATTTCAATGAAGCGCTCATCCGCCACAAGCAGCTGCGCCGACGGCACAAGGGCCGAGTCGATTTCTCCCGCGCTGAAAAATTCCTCGACTTCGGGGGAGTCCGCATCGAGGATGACATCGTGATACGGCCCTTCGGTCGGCCGCTGAACCTTACGCGAGTCCCCAAGGAAACGGCGGCCGTCGAGGCGGCCTGCCGTAAGGCTCAATAGATCAAAAATCAGTCTGTCGCTTCGGAGGCGCTCCCAACCTCTTCCTCAATAAATGGTTGTGGCTCTGATCTAGGCTTCTCGCCGCCGTCCCCGGACGGACGCGGCACGCCCGGCAGGAGCAGATCTTCCATCGAGGCGTTATCATCCCCGGGCGCGGGTTCCGCTTGCGGCGCCTGATTCTCCTCGCCGCCCATGACTTTCGGCTCGGCCATCGGTTCGACGTCCGGAGCCCCCTGCTCCTGCGTCGAGGGGCCGCCCGAAGCACCGGAACCAGGCAAGGCCAGCGGAGCCGCCGCGGGCCTTGAAGCGCGCGCGGAGCGCCGCGGTTGTCGGCTCTTAGGGGAAGCCGCCCCGCGGCGGGCGCGTTTGGCGCGCGTGGAGGACGGCGAGACGGCCTTCAACGATTCTCCCTTGAGCAAAGCCATCGCGGGCGGGTTCAGACCCTCCAAACGACGCTGCTCGGTTTTCAGCAGGAATTGATAGACGAGTTTCGAGCCCTTGACGTAAAAATTCACTTGGTAGCGATTGGGGCCCAACCGCTCCACCATCCATGGAGAAAGTCCCCCGCTGGGAGGAAAGCCGGCCTCGAGTTTTTGTTGCAAGGTGGCATCGCCTCCGGGAACGACGAACTTCTTGACGAACGCCACCGCCCGCTGCGACATATCCATAGGCTGACCCGGAGGAGGTTCCACTGGAGAAATGCGGGATTGCGTTGGAGCCGGCGGCGCGGAGGTGGCGGCCGGCGGCAGGCTCGTTCCGGCGGGCCGGCCTACCGGGAAAACCCCTCCCGGCGGCGATGAGGCCGTGGCACCGGAGGCGGTCGCGTTCGAGGCCGGGACGCCGCCCGGAGGCGGGAGGGCCCGTTCCCGGCTGAGGTAGTACGCCGCAGCCGTCGCCGCCAGGGCGAAGGCGACGACCCCCGCAAGGAACTTCCCCTTCTTTTTAGGCCGCTGCTCTCCCTCTTCCCTGGATGAAACCTGGGCAGGCCCTTTATCCTGAACCATCCCTTTGGAACCAAGCCTCACCGACGGCATCGGAGTGACCGAGGGGATGATTCCGCCCTCCGTGGCCGCCCCCCTACGACCCATTCCCGAAGCAGGCGCAGCCCCAAAACCGGCCGTTCCCATCCCCCCGCCGAAGGAACCTCCCATCGGGGGCGGGAGTCCGCCGATACGGCTCGAGATATCCTCCATCCGGCGCTCCAGATCGGTGTACTTGGCCGCGATGGCGCGTTCCTCCTCACCCGACTTCGCGACATCGGTCCGCGCCGCCTCCTGGGCCTTTTGCACGCCGTCTTGAAGTTCCTGGATTTTCTGTTTCAAGCCCTCAAAATTGCCGCGGACTTCCAGCAGGCTAGATATTCGACCCTCGATGTCCGCCTGCTTGTTCTGCAGTTCCGAGATCGTTTTCTCCCGGCCCTCCAGACTGGTCTTGAGGCGGGTTATCTCGGCGTCTCGCGTCCGCAGATCTTCCCTTAGTTGGGACACGGCATTGTCCAAAGAAGCGGTCTTTTCCTGCAAAGACCCCAAAAGCGCCAAATCTTGCAGGGACGGGTCCGGCGGCAATAAGCTCGGGGCGGGCGCCGCCGTCTTCTTCTCTCCCGGTTCTCCGCGGCTCGATTCACCGGGAACGGCCCCGACCTGCACCCCGTTTTTCCGGAAGGCCTCCGCAAGCTCGGGCACCGTGCCGGCGCGTTTCCAGTCGCCCATTTCGGTCCCCTTGCGTCCCTCCGGACAGACGAGCGACTCTCCGGAAAAGCCCGCGGTCTTCAGGAGCTGCTCCTGCTCGAAAGGGCCCGTCACTTGGTTGTTTTGGAAAAGCCAATATTTCATGCTGGGGACCGGAATGCTCCCAAAAAGTATAACAGCCCCCTTTCTGCCGCGCAATAACGCGGTTGTTAAGCGAATGTGTCGAAAAAGTGAAACTGGAGATAGATAAGACGTGCAGGATGCAGCCGGCCGGCCTCCCCGACAAAAATTTAGTATCATGCTCTCCTCGATGCATCGGGCCATTAGCTCAATGGTAGAGCAGGCGCCTCTTAAGCGCAAGGTTGCAGGTTCGAGTCCTGCATGGCCCATCATTTCGGACGGCAGAACAGAGACGAAACCGCCGAATCACGATGACGCGGGTCTTTGGACCCAAGGAATCAGGAGACCGAAAATAAGGCCTATCGGGCCTTTAGACCCGCGATCTTTAGCGGCGCGCTTTTCTACAATAATTCCTAATCGCGCTGGTATCGCACCGGTACCGAGAAGACGCAAATCCGGCAAACTCGGCGCGAGGATGGGAGGATCAAGGTGAAAATTAATCTCATCGGGGCGGCGGCGTGCGTGGTCGGAATATGCTCTTTGGACCTTCATGCCCGAGGCAACAGCATCTGCGGAGACGCCAAGGAGCTGGACATCCCGGCTCTCGCGATTCAAGTCATCGCGGGCGGCCAGAAACGGCTGGTCCCGACCGCGGCCTACGTCAGCGTGGAGCATTTCACATGGGCGAGGCCTCAGGACGGCTGGGAGAATACGAAAGGTTATTTAGTCCCCATCCCCTTGGAATTCGACGCCCAAACACGGGAAATCCGAACCAAGCCCATCAGGATAAAATTCAAGCGCTATGCCGCCGGGCTCAACCTCTTCTGCCGAGAGGCCCTCGGGAGCGTTTCCTTCCGTTTCAACGCCAAGCCTTACGATATCAACGGCTACTTTGGAACCCGCCCCGCTCCGATCCAAGGCCGTGAATTTCCCCGCTTGAGAGAATACGTGTTCAAGGACGTATCCTCTTTTAAGGGGATCCCGGCGGATATTCAGACCGTGACGCTGGACCCGGTCCAAAAGATCGAAGGGCAGTTGTCGTCCGTGAGCAACGGGACCGGTGCCACGCTCCTCTTGACCAACGCGGAAGGGACGGCCACCGTCTACCCGCGCTCGCTGTCCGACAAAGAGAGATTGTGCTTATCCCAACTCGCCTATCAGAAGCGCTTCGTGACTCTTTTCGGATATAGACCCGCCGCCGACAAGCCCTTCTACTACGTGGACGACTTGGCGGACTCGACCCTGAATCAGTGCGGACTCCCGAGCTCCGGACTGCGGGAACTCGGCCGACCCTTGGACCTGCGCGCGAGCGGGACTCGATTGATCCGCATGCTCGCCGATCCCTTTCCAAGACCCTAATCTGGAGGATTCGGTCGCGTCCGCGCCGAGCATGGCCACGCTTCGATTCTCCTCCTTGTTGGCATTGGCGGTCGCCGTCGCGGCGCAGAAGGCCTCCCCCTCCGGGGTAGCCAAGTCTCCCAACCAAGATAAAAATGCGGCGCACGCGCAGGCCAGGCCGCCCCTCATGCTTGAAGTCCCGCGGGGAACCATCCTGGGGGTCGAGATGGTCGACCCGGTCCACTCCGGAAAAAGCGAGACCGACGAGACTTTTCGCGCGCGCGTCAACGAAGGCGTCTGGGTCCAGGGCCGCGTCGCGATTCCTCCCGGAACGACGCTTCGGGGAACCGTGGTGGAGGCGATACCCTCGGGGAGAGTGAAGGGACGTTCCAAACTTTCGCTGTCCTTGCAGTCCGTGGAACTGGACGGCAAGACCTACGCGCTTCATACCGATACCCTCACTTACGCGGGAGAACCGCACACCGGCAAATATTTCGGCTCCTGGCTGGGAGGAGCCCTTCAGGGAGCTCTCTACGGCGTGCTTTTCGGGGGCAAGGAGGGCGCCGTCATCGGGGCTGGCGCCGGGGCCGCAGCCGGGACGGCCGCTTCGGTCATGAGCGGCAAGCTCGACGTCGAGTTTCCGCAAGGCGCCAAATTGATGTTCGAGACGATGGAGCCGGTCACGGTCCCGGAGCCTCCGCCCGCGCCGGAGAAACCGCCGCAAGCCCCCGAGCCTAAAAAAGACGGGAAGGCGGAGCCCGCGAAGGACGCCAAGCCTTCGGAAAACAAGCCGTCCCAGCCGGCGGAGCCCTCCAAGGAGACGCGCCCTGCAAGCTGAAATTTTGGAAGCAAAAGACATGAGGAAATCACTCTTCACTCCCAGCAATTTAAGGCATAATCTGCCTGGCCTTCTCATCCTTATCACCGCTATCTATATCTCCGGCTGCGCGACCATCATGAATGGAAGAAACCAGCAAATATCCGTGCAGTCGGAGCCTCCGGGAGCAAAGTGCCGGGTGTTCGACAACATCAACCATGCAGACCATGTAACTCCCATGATCCTGAATCTAGATCGCGCCTATAATTATACGATGACGTGCAGCATGGAGGGTCAGGAATCCCAAACCCTCGTGATTGCCGGTCGAACCAGCGCTTGGGTCTTTGGAAACATTATTCGCTTTCGGACGGGTGGCGGAACGGCAGACGCGCAAGGCTTAGGACCTTGTGCCCGCAAGGGTGTGGGGGTTCGAG
>JACQPI010000101.1 GCA_016207585.1 Elusimicrobiota bacterium
ACCGTGCTCTCCACCTCGATGGCGCCGCCCAGCAATTCCGCGAATTTCTTGCTGAGGGCCAGCCCCAGCCCCGTTCCGCCATGCTCCCGCGTCATGGAGGGATCAAGCTGCCTAAATTCCTCGAACAACAGGGGCATGTCCTCGGCTCGGATGCCGATGCCCATGTCTCGGACGCGCACTAGCGCCACGGGACGGTCCTCCGCCATCTCCGCGCGGATGGAAACCTTTCCGGTTTTGGTGAATTTGATGCCGTTGCTCACCAGGTTGATCAGGATCTGTTTGAGCTTGGTCCTGTCGGTCCGTATCCGCAACGACTTCGGCGCGTCCCATCCCAGCTCGATTTTCTTGTTCCTGGCGAGCCCCTCCAGCATCCCGGCGACTTCCTGGACGAGATCTCCCAGATTGAAATCCTCCGGATAGACCGGCATGCGTCCGGCGGCGATCTTGGAAAGATCGAGTATGCTGTTGATGAGCTGGAGCAGGTTTTGTCCGGCGCCTTCCACCCGCTTTAGCGCCTCCTCCTGCCTCGGGTTGATCCCGCCGTAGACCTTGTCCAGGAAAAGGGAGGTGTATCCTAGGATCGCGTTCATGGGGGTGCGGAGTTCATGGCTCATGTTGGCCATGAACTCCGATTTGAAACGGTTGATCTCGCGCAACTCGTCCACCTTGAGACATAGCCGGCGCTTCTCCAGGGCCCGCTCGATGAGCCGGACGAGGTCGTCGATGTTGAAGGGCTTGGCGATAAAGTCATAGGCTCCGCGCTTCATGCTTTCCACGGCGCTCTCGATGGTGCCGTAGCCCGTCACCATGATGACTTCCACCTTGGGGTCGATAGCCTTGAGTTCCTTAAGGGTCTCCAGGCCGTTGCGGCGGGGCATGGTGAGGTCCGAGACCACCACCTCGAAATCGCCCGCGGCCCGGGCTTTCTGGACGGCCTCCTCGCCGTCCGCCGCGACCGTCACCTCGTAGCCGCGTTTGCCCAATTCGTGCAGCATCAGCTCGCGAAATCCCAACTCGTCATCGATCACGAGCAGTCTCGGCGGATGAATCTTGGTCTTTCCCTGCGTGGCGGGAGCTGCCACCGTCGCTCCAAAGCGGCCGTTGCCGTTGGCGTCATTCATGCCAGCAGCCTCCCGATGCTGTGGGCCAACTCCGAAGCCTGGAATGGCTTGGGCAAGAACTCGCAGGCGCCCTGCGTGAAGGCATTGCCGCGCGTCTGCAGCGAGGGATAGCCCGTGATGATGAGGACGCGGGTCTTGTAAAACCAGGGGTGCCCCTGGATGAAGCGGCACAATTGGAGCCCGCTGCCGCTGGGCAGGCGGATGTCGGTGATCAGAAGCTTCGGCCGCAGATCGGCGAGCAGTCGTTTGGCTTGGGGCAGGTCCGCCGCCTCCGCCACGGCGCACTCCGGGCGCGTGTCGCGCAGAACGCGCGCAACGACCCTCCTGACCGATGGCTGATCATCCACGACCAGGACCGTTTCCAAGCCGGCGCTCGACGTCGGCGCCGGGGTTGCCTGAGCTTCCGGCTCGCAGCGTCTCAAAAGGCCGGCGACGCGCAGCCGCAGCTCCTGGGGATCGAACGGTTTGACGACATAGTCGTCGGCGCCGCCGTCAAGGCCCTCGACCGCGTCGATGATCCTGCCCTTTGCGGTGACCATGATGATGGGCATGTGCTGGGTGGATGGATCTTGGCGAACCCGCCGGCAGAGCTCCGTCCCATCCATTCCCGGCATCATCAGGTCCAATAGGACCATGTCCGGAGAGCAGGTCTTTATCAGCTCCCAGGCTTCGTTGCCGTCCCTTGCCGTCAGAATCTCATAGCCGTCCTGCCGCAGGGTCCGCTCCAGCACCTTGCGGACGCCGAGCTCGTCGTCGACAAGGAGCACCGTCTTCCTCTCCCCTGTCATGGTCGCCTCCCAACAACGATCGAAGCGACCATTTCTTCCGCGATATGCTCAGTCATGGTCGGCCTCCGGCCGCCTCTTGGGCCGCACGGACGGGAAGCAGCTTGGCGAGCCTCTTCTCCATCTCTTGCGTCTCGAACGGCTTGCCGATAAAGTCGTCCGCTCCGGCCTGAAGCACTTCCTGGCGCGACTCCTCGATGTTGTGGCCGCTCATGGCCAGGATCTTAGTTCCTTTCAGATGTTTCTGCTGCCGGATCATCCGGCAGACCTTGACGCCGTTGATGCCGGGCAGGCGCAGATCCAGGAGAACCAGCCTGGGCAAAAGGTAGGTGGTCTTATGGCCCGCCTCGAACCCATCCTCCGCCTCATGGACTTCGGCCTGCGGATAATGCTTCTTTAGGATTCTAGTGACGAGCCGTCTGAGTTGAGGTTCATCGTCAACGATCAGTATTCTTAGGGGGCACGTGGCCGCAAGAACCTCCTGGGGGACGGGGATGTTGTGCGCCGCCAGGAAGTCGGCCAGGTCCGAAGCCCAGACCCTGCGTTGGCCTCCTCCCGTATTAAAGGAAGGGAGCTTGCCCTCTTCGATCCACCGGACCACCGTCTGGCGCGTGACTTGGCAGATTCCGGCGATGGTGTGGGTGCCGAACGCTGTTTTTACCCTAGATTGCATATCAAGCATATAGCACATATTTACCATTTTGTCAAGACCCATCGCCTCCTGTGTCGATGTACGTTAAGTTCCTCATGTGTCTTGGATTCGGGCTGGCGGGGCTGTGCATCGTCCTGACCGCCCTGATCGACTCCCTCTTTTCCGATTGGGACGTGGTTTCCGATGTCCGGCTGGTCTTCAGGCATCCTTCCCTGCTCGCACGCGGCCTGCGCCGCCAGGCGTCCGAGGATCTCGACAGCCGGGCGCCGCTTCTGGTAACGCGCCTGCAGATGCACGAGCGGCGCTTCGAC
>JACQPI010000097.1 GCA_016207585.1 Elusimicrobiota bacterium
CCACCGATGGAGGCAAAACCTGGGCGCCGACGGTTCCGGTGAATTTCGACGTTCACGAGGTGCGCGCCCACAGGTCGCAGCCGATTGTCGCGGCAGCGGCTGCGGTCGGCTTGTGCGTGAGCAACGATGGCGGACTGACTTGGGACGTGATGAAAGACGGTCTTGAAGCGACGGATTCAACGGAGTCGCTTGCAGTCGCCTTTCTTCAAAATGAAGTGCTTTTCAGCGTTCAGGACGGCGGAGCGTTTGCCGAGCGCTCGCAGGTATGGCGTTGGATTATCGGCGGCAAGCATATTGAGCAGGTGCGCGAAGGGCTTCCGCGGTGGCTGGTTGGCAAGATTGATACAAATCACATCGCCGCCAATGACAAGCAAGCCGCCATCCTAGATGGGGGAGGAAATCTCTGGCTGTCAAAAGAGGGTTCGACCGGTTGGAAACAGATTGCTGCTGACCTGCCCGACGCTTATGGCGTGGCTCTGTCCGACCGTTCGCTATCTTTGTAGAATAAGAGCAATTCGCCCCGATAGCTCAATGGATAGAGCTACTCCGTCCTAAGGAGAAGATGGGGGTTCGATTCCCTCCGGGGGCAGTTTTCCCCTTCGGGGATGGTGACAGTCGTCCTGGCGAGCGCAAGCGAGCCGACGACGCCAGAGGAAGGGGCGGAGCCCCTTCCATGGGGAGCGCCGCGCGCGACCTCCGGAGCGAAGCGAAGGGCGCGCGGTCTTTAGGACCCGAGCGCGCAAGCGCGAGGGCGCGACAGGCGGGGGCAGTCTTGCGCTCCGGGAAAGGTGACAGCTAGGGAGGATTTATGAGCAAACAGTGGGTCCGGCAGGAGATTCAAAAGAACGCCATCGCGGACTATACCGGCGTCGCGCTCAGTTGGGTCCAGGAAAACAGGGAAAAGGTCCTGGGGATCGGAGGGGCCGTCCTGGCGGCCGCCATCCTGGGCGGGCTCTTCATCTACCGCACGTTCCAAGGCAGGACGGACGCCTGGGAGAGGCTGGCCGTCGCGCAGAGCTACGCCTACCAGGGCCAGGCGGGTCAGGCCCTGGAGCAGATCAACGCGCTCCAACTGCAGGCGCGCCGCACCCCGGCCGCCGGCTTCGGCATGCTCTTCGCGGGGGATGTCTTGTACCGCGCCGGAAAATACAGGGAAGCGGCCGACACCTACCAAAAAATATTGGATGAAGGCGTTCCCAAGTCGCTCTTCCCTTTCGCGCTGGGCAACCTGGGCCTCACCCAGGAGGCGGCGGGCGATTGCCGCCGGGCGGCTGCCACCGGCCAGCAATTTTTGGACGCCTACCAGGACCACTTCCTGGCGCCTCCCGTCCACGCCTCCCTGGCCCGCTGCATCGAGACGCTGGGCGACAAGGAAAAGGCGAAGGCCGCCTACGAGCGCATCAGCCTCCTCTATCCAGATACCCCGTGGGCCCAGTGGGCCCAGGCCCGGCTCAAGCCTTCCTGATACAGGATAGCACAGGCTGGCACAACATGAATTTAGGTGGCGCTATAACGGCAATCTTGGCGCTTGACAGCCTCAACGAGGTTTAGTTAGAATGGGTACGCTTGATAAGGGACACCCGCGCAGGGTGCTCCTTGGCAAAAGCGTGGGCATCCCGAAAGGATGCCGGAAAGAACAGGCGTCCCGTTCAATCCGGGATGCTTACAGCAACTAAGGGGGTCACACAACATGAAGAAGCTCCTGGGTGCGGCACTCAGCGCGGCCCTTATCCTTCCTGCGGGCACGGCGGGCGCCGAACTACTCAAGAACCTGAAGGTTGGCGGCCAATTGGACATACAAGCCAACTCGGCCATCAACACGAGGGACTTCGTAACCAACGGGACAGGCAACAACGACCGGCTCGGCAGCGCGGTCACCCGTGTTCTTCTCAACGCAAACTGGGACCTGCTCGATGACGTCCATGCCAGGGTCACTCTCCGCAAGAACGACCGGGCGTGGGGCGACACCAGCGGCGGTGGTTCCGGACAGGGCTCCGACTCCGGCCAGAGCCAGGCGGTCGGCTCGGGCGGAATCCAGGGCAACACCTACGTCAACGAGTCGTTCATAAAGGTTGACAAGCTGCTCGGCCAAGGGGACGTGACGGTGGGCCGGCAGTTCTTCGGCAACGCGGGCGACCCGATCGTCTACTTCGGGCCGAAGGACAACTACGGACTCGCCGTCCAGGCGCTCGACGCCTTCCGGCTCGACTGCGGCCACGACTGGGGCAACGTCACGGGCGTGGTGGGCAAGATCGCCGGGGACACGATCTCCGGCGCGCTTCCCGACAGCGGCACCGACATCCGGGGCCTCGACGTGGGGATCAAGAACCTGCCGGTCAAGGCGAACGTGGTCCTCTACAACCAGGTCACGCACCGCAACGGCACCCTCGGCACCCCCGAGGGCTTCGGCGACTACCTCTGGGTCTACGGCTTCAAGCTCAAGGGAGAAGCGCTGGGCGGCTGGCTCGGCGCCGAGTTCTACCAGAACTCCGGCGAGAACCGCACGGGCGGCAGCCCGACCGCATCGGCCAACTACTCCGGCCGCGCGTTCGCGTTTGACGCGGGCTACAAGGCCGATATCGCCGACGTGGCCGGCCTCACGCCGTGGTTCAACTTCGGCTTCGGGACCGGACGCTCGGACTCGACGTCCAACAAGAACGACGGCTTCACCGCGATCAACCCCGACTGGCGGCCCGGCATCATCAACGGCCGCTTCTCGTCCACGATCGCCAACCACATCCTGGGCGGCGGCGGCTACGGCGGCTACGTGCCGACCGTGGGCCTCAACAACCGGGTCGTGTACGGCGTGGGCCTCAAGGTCAACCCGGCCAAGCTCAGCAAGCTGACCGCGGGCGTCCAATACTGGAACTACAACCTCCAGCGCCGGACGGTGGGGGATGCCGTCCTCGATCCCAACACCGGCGCGGCGAAAGGCAACCGCCACATCGGAGCCGAGTTCGGCGTCACGGCCGACTGGCAGCATTCCGAGAACGTCGGCGTGGGCCTGGGATGGGCGACCTTCCAGCCCGGCGGCTTCATCAAGTCGCAGCAGACCGCGCACAGCCCGGCGAGGCTTCTCTTCGCCGACTTGAAGGTGAAGTTCTAAAACAGTCCGCCGAGCCCGCAAGGGTCCGGCTCAAAACCCCCTCCGGCCTAAAACCGGAGGGGGTTTTTCTTTGGAGTGTTTTTTGCTAGGATTTGACGCCGATGACAGAGCATACTCGAAGGATCGGAGCGGGCCTCCTCGCAGCGCTTTTCTTTCCGGGCGCGGCCGGCGCGACCAGCCTCGACGTCAACACCTTCTACCGCATGCGGGCGCTTTCCTACAAGAACCTCTACCTGGACGGCGGCTCCAACGACCGGTCCTTCATCACCCAAAACGCCCAGTTGAGCGCCTTCGTGCGCAACATCCCCGTCCAACTGGGGCCCTATCCCGACCAGACGCTCGACGTGGGCCTCTCCCTGCGCGGCATAGGCGTGGCGGGCTCCACGACCGCGCTGCAGTCCCCGTTCGATTCGATCGCCTCGCATTACCCCAACACCTCCTTCGTCCCCTACGTGGAGTCGGCCTACGTCAAGGTCAAGCAGCTCTTCGGCCGGCCCATCGAGGCGACATTCGGCCAGCAAGCCTTCACGCTCGGAAGCGGCCTGCTCCTGGCCGACGACGGGGTCGGGATGACCGGAGTCTCCATGATGGGGGGGCTCCCCTTTTGGGACATGAAGGCGGGGGGGTTCATCTTCCAGCCCCGGAACTCCCAGGCGGCCGCCGACAGCCTCATGGTCTACGGCCTCACCCTGGAGCTGCCGACGGAGGGCGTATGGCAGCTGAACCAGTTGGTCGAGAAGGACCAGATGTCCCAGAGCGTCACCGTCAATAATCTCGCGGTCAATAAGGTGACCCGCCAGTTCACGAGCCTGCGCTACCAGATGAGCTACGGCCCCTTCGTGTTCGACGGCGAGGCCGCCATCCAGCGCGGCTCGGCCGGCCCCGGCGGGCCCTCTCCAGGCAACCCGAACGGCGAGCGCATTCGATTCGACGCAAACGCGCAGGTGCTCAAGGCAAAATGGCGCCAGAGGCTGTGGCGGACCGGAGGGGAGGGAATCGCCCGGTTGTCGTTTGCCCGCGGAAGCGGGGACGTCGGCGCGACCCGGACGACCGATGAGGCCTTCTTTCCCTCGCGAGGCCATCGTTTCGACGGCCTGGAGCGGGGGGGCTTCGGAGACTTCTTCGGGGCCACCCCCTACGACGCTTTCGGCGGCAAGTCGAGCGTGACCGCCAGCGGCCTTCCCGCGGGCTTGAGCGGCATCCAAACGGTCGGCATCGGCTTCACCCCGCCGGCCTACCGCGGGATCGCCCTGGACCTCGATTACTTCCTTTTCCAGGCCGACCGCAACAGCCTGGGAGCGACCCGCACCCTGGGCCAGGAGTACGACATCCGCCTGCGCTACAACGCGCGGGACCGCTTCGCCATCCAGGCCGGCATCGCCTTTTTCAAGGCCGGCGACGCGATCAGCCCGACCAAGCCAAGCGCCCGCCGCATCACATTCGAAGTCCTCGGGCGCTTCTAGCCGCCGAGTATCCACAGATTATCCCCAATTACGCCAAGCCGCGTGGCTTAAACGCCGCTTCACGGCGGCATTAATGCCTCGCCGATGACTTAAGGCGCGGGATCGACGGTATACGCGCCTTTCGGCGGGCCCGATTTGACATAAATATTTTTTTAAGACATAATGTCGTCCGGATGGAAACCGAGCGCTGCAGATTGCGGATGCGCCTGGAGACCGGGGCGGAGCTGGAAGTCGAAGGGAGCCCGGAGCTCATCCGGGAAGAGCGCCGGGCCTTCCTGGCCGGCCGGCGAGGCTCCGCGGAGCCGGAAGAGATCCCTCTGGGCGCCCCGAACGGCGGCCCGGGGGTGGAGCCCGGCCGAGAGTCCGCAGCCCCCGAAGGCTCCCCGGAGTATCCGCAAACGCCACCCTCTTCATCGCGCCACCACCCGCCCCGCTGGGAACCGGTCGTAGAATCCCAGGGATCCTCGATCCAGCTTCGAGCCAAACTCGACAAGGACAAAACGGAGAAGGACGCATCCCTGGTGCTCCTCGCGGCGGCGCAGAACGTGCTGAATCTCCATAGACCCACCGCCGCCCAACTGGCACGCTGGCTCCGGGCTTCGGGCTACCCCGTCCAGAGGGTGGACCGGGCGATTTCAGAAGCCATATCCCATGGCGACATCCTGGTATCCGGCAGCCGACGCGCCAGGCGCTACGAGCTCACCGGCCCGGGCCGAGTCAAAGCCTACTACCTCGCCAAGGAACTTTCAGACAGAATCAGGGCCTCCTGACCCTCCGCCGGCCGCTGCCGCGCGGCCCGGGAGCGGGGGAAAGCCCAGGCTCAAAGGTAATTCAAAATCCAGTTCAGATGAAGTTCCTCGCGCTATTACTTGTGATAATAATTATTATGTTACCTAAATACTAATTGTACTGGATTATCGCTGTCAATAATATTTGTTGATAATTACCGTATCCTCCGTTAAAACAAGGATAAAATTAGGTCCAGTAAATACACGGTCTTAGATATTCAGAATTGGCAATAGCAAATCGAGCGTATTTCCTAAAAATTTTGGCTAATTTTAGAGATCCTAAAACTCGTTCCTGGCGAGAGCTGGATTTCCGGCGCAAGGATTCCATCTCAAGGGAAGGGCCCCGGGGTACCAAAAAGACAACCTGCGGAGAGCCAAAAAAGTCGGCAATAATCGGGTGACTTTCAGGAGGACCTGGGAAGAATCGGGATATGCCGGAGCACCCCAAAAAGACTATGGGAGGGCCGGCAACGATCCGGGGAGCTTACAAGAAACCGAGATCGGGAAAAGAAATCCCAAGCAGGCGGGCGATGCAAAAACCAAGAGGCAAAAAACGACCCAAAATAGACCAAAAAGTCGCCAACTTCCAAAATAGAAAAAACCAGGAAGAAAACCATGAAAGGTCGGCCAAGAGTCGGTGAGTAAAAACATCCGAAACGAAGCAGGCTAAGGCAAAAGAAAAACCGCAGCGAGGCGTCCTTTCATGGTTTATTTATTGACTAGGAGGGGGGTGCGGCGGATCCTTTCATGGCCCCGTCCTGCCTTTCGGCCTCGCCGTTTTTTGCC
>JACQPI010000102.1 GCA_016207585.1 Elusimicrobiota bacterium
GCCGAGCCCAGGGCGGGACGGAAGGTTTTGAAGGGCGCGGCGAATGTCCCCGGGTTGGAATCGCTGCCGCCCGGCGCCACGTAGAGGCATTTGGCTCCCCCCGCCGCCTCGCATATCTGCGCCTGGGCCGGCGCTGAGCCCAAAATCAGCAGGACCGCCCCAGACAGGCAAATCAGCTTTATCTTCACTCCGATCGCTCGTTTCATCTGACCTTAAGTCCCCTGGGCCTGGCGGGCGGCGTCACGTCGGGAGCGTTCGCGGCAACCGGACCGATGTAGCCCGTGGTGCTGATCGCCACGTCGTCCCAATAGCGGACTTCGTTGACGGGTTGCCAATTCTGGCGGTCCGCTTGGTCGCCAACCGACAGCTTCTGCACCCCCACCGTCTGGCTGCCGCGTATATTGACGCCCGTGGCTTCAATGACCAGGATGGGAGAGGGATCGACTCCGATTTTCTGTACCCAGAGGCGGAACTCGCCATCGTAAGCCGCGGGGGTATTTGCCTTTACTTCGGTCTCCACGTAATACCAAGCGTCGAAATCCCACGCATAGGCAACCGTCGTGCAGTTTCCGATACGATCCGGATAGCACAGTTCCGCGCGGTCGGCGATCGTGTCTTCCACAACCTGATGAGCGGCCCCGCGCGTGAAGCCCATGGCGAATGCGTGATCGTTCCCGATCGTCGTTCCCATGACGCCATGCCAAGTGTCGGCGTCCCCTCCGCCCAGGAAGTAGAACAGTTTCCTCCCGATGCCGGCGAGCGCAGTCCCGCCTGGATTTATGTGGAAGCGAACATACCCCCGGATGAAGAAATGTTCCAAGCCGTTGGTGTAAGCCCCGGTTGTGAAGTATTTCCTGAGGTATCCTTCGACAGCGGCGTGCCGGCCGTCGATGCCGTCCATGTAGCAGCCGGCGGTATTATCCGCGGGAAGACGGCCGAGATCGCTCAATCCCCCGGGCTCCTCCCAGTTCGTCCCGTACGGGATGGGCAGGACGTTTTGCTTGACCTCCGAGCCGCCGGTCGCGCTCGCATAGACGTTGTAGCCCGTCATAGCATACTCCGCCTGGGAAGGCGAAATGACCCGAAGAAGATTCTTGGCGGAGACGGCGAGGGACGACTGCGGCGAAGCCATCGTCTCCCCGATGGCGTTCACTCCCGTTACCTTGATGTAGTAGGTTCTCGCCCCCAGGCTGCCGCCCGCAAATTGTTCCCGGGCGGGTGCCGTCTGCGGATTGCCGCAAAGCTGATAGGCTATCCTGCCGCTGTAGGTCCCCTGACGCGGGGATTCGGTCGAGACCGAGAAATTGCTTCCGACTATATCCCACTGGGGTTTCGCGGTTCCGGATTCAAAGCCCTCTTGGAAAAGGAGCGCGGCATGCGCGAAGGAAAACTGGAGATAGGCGGCGAGCAAAACAGCCGATGTTAAAGTCCCCTCCATTCTAAACTTCATCCGCACATCCCCTCCGCATGAAAAAGCGATTCCAGCCGCTCTATATAAATAGTAAGTCACGACAGTAACAACGTGGCAACGGGCGCAGGCCCCGCGCGGCGATAGGGCTTTGGGGCATGTTTTTGTGGGTCTAAAGACTCTCTAAATGTTGCCCAAAAGTCCCTTCTCACGCGTGTCCCTTTACTGGTAAAGTTAAGCAAGATGCGTCTCAGGAGGAGATTCATGAACTGCCGAATGATGTCGTTTACCTCAGCTTTAATGCTCATGGCGGCGCCGTGCGTCATGGCACGGCCAAGCGATGAAACCCGGAGAGCCCAGGCGGAGCATGCTTGGAGCGAAACCGTTATCAGCAATGACACCCTACCCTCCATTCTCGGGAGACCTCTCTCGCCTGTCAGCGGAAATCCACGGACAGTCGCCCAGCCTGTTGAGACGCTCAACCCCGCTTCCCTCCAAGACCAGCTCAAAGAGATTCTGGATGGGGCTACCCTCTGCGACTCGGGCAGGGCCAAAGAGGAGGTGGAAAGCCTGGACATTCTGCCGGGAGTCCAATCCCGGACCGAAGCGAAAAATGTCGTTAAGGTCAAGGGCTTATTCGACGGTTTTTGCGATGTAAAGGTAGGCCTGCTCTATTTTGCGATCCAGGGCCGCATGCCCTATCGCATACGTCAGGTAGCCGGCGGTATCTGGCTGGAAGACAAAAAGGGACAAGCCGTGGTCCCCGTGTCGCAAGTTCAGGATTATCTTTCCCAACTAAGTGATGAGTATTATGCGGCCCTGTACAACAACCCGCAGGCCGGGCAAAGGCCCATCCCGCGCCATTTCACTCTTTATGTGGATTTATACGGCCCGCAAACCTGGAGTTGGCGGCTTGTCTCCGATCCGTACAATGACTCTCCGACCCTGCGCGTCAACCAGGGCGATGAGGTTCATCTGCATCTGATCCACAACATCCATTCGCAGTTCGGCTACGCCAATTTCAGCCTTCTCACCTTGAGGGATGAATCTGCGGGAACCTACGACCTCGGCCTCAGCGTAGAGGTGCCTCCGACCGATCAACCAGGACTCTCCGTCCCGGCGTTTGTGCCCCGGAAGAATTCCCGGTTCTACGATGCAAGAAGCGCCATCAGAGTCCCAGGCAATCTGGCTGTCCTGTCCCGTTCCGCCGACTAAGGGCCCTAATCCCAGGGGCAAGGAATATTCAGGGCCGTTAGGCCTATCTCCGTCTGGGGCTTACGGCGTTTGACTGTTCGTCGGGGGATCGTCTAAAATACGCATCTACGTCCGACGTGAGACATGGCTTCCCCCGAACATAGGATCTTCCGGGAAAACTTCGCCGAGCTCAAGCCCCCCCTCCGTCCCGAGGAGGCGGTCGTCGAGGCGAACCGCTGCCTCTACTGCTACGACGCTCCTTGCGTCCGGGCCTGCCCGACCCACATCGACGTGCCGCGCTTCATCAAGCAGATCGCCTCGGAAAACCTGATCGGCTCGGCCAAGACGATCCTGGAGGCCAACGCCCTGGGCCACTCCTGCGCGAGGGCCTGTCCCGTCGAGGTTCTCTGCGAAGGGGCTTGCGTCTACCATGAGTGGCAGGAGAAGCCCATCGAGATTGCGCGGTTGCAGCGCCGGGCGACGGACTTCTTGCAGAAAGAGGGAAAACAGCCTTTCAAGCCGGGGCCGGACAACGGCAAGCGCGCGGCGATCATCGGCGCCGGGCCGGCCGGCCTCGCCTGCGCCGCGTACCTGCGCAGGCTCGGCTGCCGCGTGACGATCTTCGAGCGGCGGAAGGTCCCCGGAGGGCTCAATACCTACGGCATCGCCGAGTACAAGATGAGCCGGCGGGTCTCCTTGGACGAGATCGAGCGCATATTCGCCCTCGGTTGCGAGATCAAGCTCGATATGGAAGTCGGGCGAGACATCGCGCCGCAGGCGCTCGTCAAGAATTACGATGCGGTCTTCATCGGCATCGGCCTGGGCGGCACCTATCGGCTGGGAATCCCCGGCGAGAACCTCAAGGGAGTCTGGGATGCCCTGTCGTTTATCCGGTGGATCAAGGACCGGCGTCTCAAGCCGCTCGGCAAAAGCTCGGTGACGGTCGTCATCGGGGCCGGCAACACAGCCATCGACGCCGCGACCCAGTCCCGTCGCACCAAGACGCCCAAGGTCGTCATGGCCTACCGCCGCGGCGAGGCCGAGATGAGCGCCTACGGTTTCGAGTACGAGCTGGCCAAGTCGGACGGCGCCGAGTTCCTGTGGAACGTTCAGCCGGTGCGGATTTTAGGCAAGGGTCGGGTGCGGGGCGTTGAGTTCCAGAAGACCCGCGGAGTCGGCGGGAAGCTGCGCGCGGTGCCCGGCTCCAACTTCACGGTGGAGTGCGACCGGGTGATCAAGGCGATCGGGCAGGCCAAGTTGATTGATCTGGCGCGGGCTTTGGGCATTCGACTGACGGCGGACGGGCGCATCGGCGTCCAGCCCGGCACGTTGAGGACGTCGAATCCAAGGATTTTCGCCGGCGGCGACGCGATCAACGGGGGCAAGGAGGTCGTCAACGCGGCGGCCGACGGCAAGCGCGCCGCCTGGGGCATCTACCGCGCTCTCCGACCGAAATCCCCCCCTCCGCCCGGCAACGACTACTGGATTTCCACCATCGGCGTCCGGCAGGTCGCTCCTCCCGCTTCGCGGGCTTCGGGGCGGCGGGAGCATGGTGCGCCGGCGGGGCCGACGGCGCGAGAGGAAAACAGGGAGGCTTTGCGTGCCTGATCGCACGGCTCCCGACCTCTCTACGGATTGCGCCGGCATCAAGTCCCCCAACCCCTTCTGGCTCGCCTCCGCCCCGCCCAGCAATTCGGGCGAGCAGGTCCTGCGTGCCTTCGAGTACGGCTGGGGCGGCGCGGTCTGGAAGAC
>JACQPI010000096.1 GCA_016207585.1 Elusimicrobiota bacterium
CATTGGGTGGGTTCGAATAGGGTCGGTCGGGGGCAAACCAGTAAAGCTGGCGCGAGAGGCCAGGGAACAGCTTTACTGGAATTGAGCAAAACTGGCGGGGTCGACGGGATTCGAACCCGCGGTCTCCGCCTTGACAGGGCGGCGTGTTGGGCCAGCTACACCACGACCCCAGAAAATGGAATTTACGGCAGGACGCTATTGTACCAAATTATGGCATTGCGGCCGATTATCTGGAGGCGGCTGCGCCTCCCTGGGCAGCAAGTTTCGTGTTCTGCTCGTCGAGCCAGGCCTTGAGCGGCGCGAAATAGTCTAGGACAGCGGTCGCGTCCATGCGGCGGCTGCCTGTCAGGACCTCCAGCGCCTCCGGCCAGGGCCGGCTCTGGCCCATCGCCATCATCTTCTGCAGCTTTTGGCCGGCCGCCTTGTCGTTATAAAAGGAGCAGCGGTGCAGTGGGCCGTTGTAGCCCGCCTGGCTGCACAGGGCGCGGTAGAACTGGAACTCGAGGATGTGGGCGAGGAAGTAGCGGGTGTAGGGCACGTTGGCCGGGATGTGGTACTTGGCGCCCGGGTCGAAGTCCGCCTCGCTGCGCGCGATCGGCGGCCTGACCCCTTGGTATTTTTGCGCGAGGTCCCACCACGCCTGGTTGTAGTTCCTCGGCGTCACCTCGCCCGAGAAGACCTTCCAGCGCCATTGGTCCACCATGAGGCCGAAGGGCAGGAAGGCGACGCGCTCGAGAGCCATCTTCATGAGGAGGTCGATGTCTCCCTCGGGGCCGGGGACCTTCTTGAGGAGCCCGATCTGCTGTAGGTATCCCGGCGTCACCGAGAGCGCGATCGTATCTCCCAGCGCCTCATGAAACCCGTCGTTGGCGCTTCCGCGGAACAAGAAGGGCTGCCCACCGTAGGCCCGCTGGTAGAAATTATGGCCGAGCTCGTGGTGGATCGTCGTGAAATCCTCCTCGTTGACCTTAATGCACATCTTGATCCTTAGGTCGCGGGACGACTCGACATCCCACGCCGACGCGTGACACACCACCTCGCGGTCGCGTGGCTTGGTAAACAACGAGCGTTCCCAGAAAGTCTGAGGCAGCGGGTCCAGTCCCAAGGAAACGAAGAAGCCCTCGCCCGTCTTGACCATGTCTTTTTCGGACATCTTTTGGGCCTGGAGAATCTTGGTCAGGTCGTAGCCCGAGCCTTTTTTGGATGGGGCCGCGAGCGGGTAGATATGTTCCCAGCTCTGTGCCCACATGTTGCCGAGGAGATGGGCCGGAATGAGCCCGTCCGTTCCGATCGTCTCCGTGCCGTATTTTTCGATGAGCCGGGCCAGGACGTAGGTATGCAGGGAGTTGTAGAGCGGCTTCACCTGCCCCCACAGCCGGTCGAGCTCTGCGGAGAAGGCCTCCGGGGACATGTCGTAGCCGGAGCGCCACAAGATGCCGGTGTCGCGAAATCCGAGTTGGCGGGCGCCCTTGTTGGAAAGCTCCACGAACCGCGCGTACTTCTCCTTCATGGGTGGGGAAATCGTCCTCCAACCGCGCCAGACGTCCAGAAGCTTGTCCGGATTGCGGCTGTCGCGCAGGACGTCCTCCATGTCGTTGAGGGTCAGGCATTTATCCGGTTGCGGGCAATACTTTCCCTTGCCGTAGGTCGCCTCGAGCCAGGTTTGGATCTCGGAGAGCTCTTTCTGGTCCTTGGGGTCCGGCGGCGCCGGGGCCGCGACCGCGATCTTCAACAGGAGGATCTTGCGGCGGACGTCCTCGGGCAAGCTCGCCTTCTTGAACCTATTGGACTCCAAGGCGCGCTTGGCGACTCGGGCCGCCATTTCGCGGTTGGCGTCGGCGGCCAACTTCTCGGTGTCGTGGATGATGTAGGTCGCCTGCACCCAGTTGGCGAAGGCGCTCTTGACATTGAGCTCCTCCAGCTCTTTCTCGGTACGTTCGATGAAGGCCTTTACCTGCTTGGCCTGAAGGGACATGGGAGCTGCGGCCGCTTGGTTTCGGTGGGCGCGGGGGCGCGGGCGCGCCGAGTTCTTTTTCGCGTGGATTGTCATCGAGAAGGCGGCGACGAGGACGGAGGCGAGGATAAAACGCGCAAGTTTTGATCTCATGGAGTCTCCTGGACCGGGATATCTTTTGCGATTGTGCCAGTTTTGGCCTACGGGGGGCAAGGGAGCAGCAGGGAGCAGCGGGGAGAGTTTGGGATCGCGGGGACGGCACGCTTAGCGGGGGCGGCGGGCTCCCTGTAGGACGGCGTCAAGGGGCGAAAGCAGGCGCGCTGGGAATTCCGGAGGCCTCAACGAAAAGGCTCCTCCGTTTCTTCCGACTGGATCGCAAGAATCTCGGCTAGCCGGTGCATGTCGCCGGAATCCATCTGGCCGTAGCGAGTTTCGAGCTGCTCCCATTCCGGGTCGTTGTCCGGGAATGGCTTCTTGCGGATCGCCTTGATTCGCCTAACTGTCGACGACGATTTGGAGCGCTTCTTCATGACATTCGGAGTATACACCCTGTCTTTAAGTTTGTCCAGGGGGGCGCGGCTGAATAAAATGCCCGCAACTTGCGCCAATCTCACAATAAAGCTACAGTAACGCGAAATTGTTCCTCTGGAGGTTTCTGTATGACTCGGCAAATGGGAATTATCGCATTTTGCTTATTAGTGCCCTTGGGGGCGTCTTTCAGCGCCGATAGTGGGAAAAAATCGGAGCCCGTCGCGCGAATCGGCGACACCGTGATCACCGAGTCGGACATGCGCGAGGCGCTGGGCATGGCGCTGTTCCAGGCCGAAAATACCCTCTACCAAACGAAGCGCGGCTGGATCGACGAGCGGGTCCGGGACATCCTCTTCGAGCGCGAGGCGAAGGAGACCAAGCTCTCCCGATTCGAATGGGAGGCCCGCGAGATCGCAGCGCGCGTCGCCCAACCGACGCAAGAGGAGATCAATGCCATGCTGCAGCGCGTTCCCGCTGAGCAGAGCGCGTCGACCGAGACGTTGCGCCGAGTCACGGAGTACCTGAGCGCCCAGAAACGTTCCTCGCGGGAAGAGGAGCTGTACCAGCAGTTGTCGTCGAAATATTCCGCGAAGATACTGCTGGAGGAGCCGTCCGCGCCGAATATCGTGCCGACGTATGCGGCGGACGATCCCGTCAAGGGACCGAAGGACGCCGCGGTAACGATCCTCGAGTTCACCGACTTTCAATGCCCCTGGTGCCAACGGTCTCAGGAATTCGTCAAGCGCGTGGAGCAGAAATACAAGGATAAGGTGCGCTTCGTCAGCCGTCAGTTCCCATTGATCCGCATCCATCCCCGGGCCAAGCCCGCGGCGGAAGCCGCGCTGTGCGCCAGGGAACAGGGGAAATTTTGGGTTTTTCACGAGAAACTGTTTGAGAAGCAGCAGCTGGAGGATGCCGATTTCACGCGGTATGCCCGGGAAGCCGGGCTCGATAAATCTCAGTTCGAAAAATGCGTGAAGGATCACAAGTACGCCGCCCGGGTTGATAAGGATCTTCTGGACGGTCAGCGCTTCGGCGTTCAGGGCACCCCCACCTTCTTCGTGAACGGCCAGTCGGTGGGTTTCAATAACCTGGAAGCTTCCGTGGAGCAGGAATTGGCCAAGGCGAAAGCGGCGCCGTCGAAATAGCGGCGGCTGGCTCCGCGGCCGCCGCGGCGCCGCTCGTGGTTTCAGGGCGGCCTTCCGTATTTTTTCCTGGGCGACCCGCGTCGCTTCCAGATGCCAAAGCTACTTAATAAGATTACATCGCTGGCGGGAGGCTGACATGTCCACAGTGGCATCGGAACAGAGGAAGGAGACGCCCATCCGGCAGGTCGCGGTCGTGGGGAGCGGCCAGATGGGAAACGGGATCGCCCACGTGTTCGCGTCGGCCGGTTTCGAAGTCCTGCTCGTGGATGTCCGCAAGGAGTTGGTCGACGACGCCCTCGCCGCGATTCGCAAGAATATGGAGCGACAGGTCGCAAAAAACTCCCTGTCTTCCGACGAGATGTCCCGGGCGCTGGACCGGATACGGCCCTCCATCCTGTTGGAGGAAGCCGCGAAAGCGCAGATCGTCATCGAGGCGGTTCCGGAAAAGCTCGATCTTAAGAAGGAGGTGTTCGCCCGCCTGGACCGGTGCTGCCCTCCCGCCGCGGTGCTGGCCACGAACACCTCGTCGCTGTCGATCACGGCGCTGGCGGCCGCCACCCGCCGCGCTCCCCAGGTGATCGGGATGCATTTCATGAATCCCGTGCCGGTCATGAAGCTCGTCGAGATCATCCGGGGGCTGGAGACCTCCGAGGAAACCTATCTCACGGTCCGGGACTTGGTGACGCGCCTGGGCAAGGAACCGGTGGAGTCCAGGGATTACCCGGGTTTTATATCCAACCGCATCCTCATGCCGATGATCAACGAGGCGTGCTTTGCGCTGATGGAAGGCGTGGCCAAGCGGG
>JACQPI010000098.1 GCA_016207585.1 Elusimicrobiota bacterium
TAACGCTCCCGGCATTCGACACGTCCGAGGGCAGGGATATCGGCGTCTGAATGGTGACCGTCACCGTGCCGCTGAACGTGTTCGGCGGAATGTCCAACTTCACCTCGCCCGGAGGAGGGTTAAATGTCACCGTATTGCTCGTTCCGGGATCCACCGATCCCGAGGACGACGCCGCGGCAGAAGTCGCCGTCGAGAGCTGGATCGCCGATGAGGCCAGCGTCCCGCCGCCGTTGATCGCGTGCACCCAGAGGTAATACGTGGTAGATGCCGAAAGTCCGGTCAAAGTCGCGCTGGTTAGGGAAACCGTCACGCTGGTCGTGGAGCCTCCCGCGATCCACCGGTCCACGCGGTAAGTGGTCGTTCCGGCGGGATTGGTATTGGCCGACCACTCTACGACGACAGCGGCGGTAGCCGCTTGGACCACGGTAAAAGCCGTGGGAGGAGCCGCTCGAGTGTAAACCGTAACGGCCGTCGAGGTGGATGTATCGACCCCGTTCCTAACGGATATCTTTCGGCTGTAAGCCGTGTTCGTCGAGAGACCTACCTCCGTGGCGGAGGTGGTGTCGGATGGCAAATCCGAGATTGCGGCGGAATCATGAGCCTCCAAATCGGTCGCAGTAGCGTACACCACATCGTACCCCGTCTCGCCGGTATTGTTGTCCGACCAGCTCCAGGTGATGGAGGAGACTCCCAATGCCGAACCGGAAAAGCCGGTGGGTTGGTTCAGTGGAGCGCTCAACGTGGCGCTGGCCAACTCGTTCGAGTAATCGGTGCAGTCGGTGAAAGCGGCATCGCAGGCCTTCAACCGAACATAGTAGGTGGTAAAAGAGCTCAGTCCTGTCAGGGTCGCGTTATAGACCGTGCCGCTCGACGCGTTGCTCGTGGAGTCGATCGTGGATACCGCGACGGTTGGATCCGTAAACGTCGCCGCATAGATGACAAATTTGTCCTCTACATCGGTCCGATCCACCCACGTCACGACCATCGAGAAAATGCTCGGCGTCAGATTCGACAAGAGGGGAGAGTCATCTCCCCCGCCACCCCCGCCTCCGCCGCCTGACGTCAGAGTAATTCCGGTCGCCTCGAAAAGCCCTGTCGTCGCGCCGACGCCGGCCGATCCATTGTAAAGCGCCTGCGCCTCCCCGTACACCCCGAAAGCATCGCTCCAATTGCATGTCGTCGCCGTACACGAATAAGAATCGGGAACTATCCCATAGACGTTCGTCCCAGTGCCGCCGCTCGCCAGGAGGAGAACCCCCTCGCCGCCCGAGTAGCTAACCGCGTAACCCGTGGATTTATTTTTAGGAGTGATGTCGGTCCAAGTCTGTCCGCTGGTCGTGCTCTGCCAGACGTGCAGGCTGTCGGTCATCACGGATGTCGGCTTGATCGTGTAGGCCCATAGCCTGGATGGAGTCGTCGTATCGATGACGATTCCTTTGACCGGCTCCGTATCGATGCTGAGCCCGGTCGTTATCTGAGTCCAACTCTGCCCTAGGTTGATCGACTTATGGATGCCGTTGGCGCTCGCGCCCCGGTGCATTCCATCCTCATCTCCCGAGCCGGCGTAGACGGTGCTGTGGTTGCTCGGGTCGAATACAAGAGACCGCACTCCGCCCTTGGCGGAAAGGACCGCGCTCCAGTTCGCGCCTCCATCGATGCTCTTGTAGAGATAATTCGAGGTGGCCGAGTTGTTTTGCGGAGACAGTCCGGCATAAATGGTGCTCCCATCCACCAATAGCGCATAGATCGGCGCGGAGACAGGAGGATAGCTCACGTCGCTCCAGCCCGTATGATTGAATGGCGCCGCATCCTCGGAGGCGGTCGTCGCATCGTTGAGCTTGAGCAGCGCATGGCGGTCGTTGCTGTTGGAAATCGCCACGTACACCTTCTTGGGATCGGCGTCATCAAACGCCATCGCAACGACAGGCATGCTCGTATCTGTCGAGCGGTAAAGTTTGGTCCAGCTGGTCAAAGACGCCTGCGAAAAATACACGAATCCCGCGCTCCCGTATGCCGCGTAGCGGTATCCTGTCGACAAGCTCTTGATCGCAAAATTGATATCGGGACCCGTGATTCCTGAGTTGGAGATCGCCCAATTCGTGCCGCCGTCAGTCGTTTTGAACATCCCATCGCCGCCGGAATCGCCCATCAATATCGTGTTGGCGTCCGTGGGATCCACCGCGAAAGCGTTATGAGGCTGCAGTCTTAGTTTTCCGGTATTGAGCCCATCCGCCAGATTGCTCGGCGACGCAGCCCATGCATAATCCGGTCCGGCGCCGCTCTGGTACAAGGAGTCTGCGGTGATAAGATAGAAGCGATCCAAGGAGACGTGATAACCGATCGGACTGCGGGCAAACGAAGAATTGGAGTATCCTCTGATGTTGGGCGACCAGTTCGTTCCATCGGCGCTGGAGGATATATAAACGATGTTTTGGTCGGCGGTGACCGCCATTACGGTATTACCACCGTTGGACACCAGACTAAGGACCGCCTTGGAGGAGCCGGCCACCTGAGTCCAGCTGCTGCCGCCGTTGTCGCTGTAAAAGATGCCGCCGCTGTCCGTGACGGACCCGGTATTGGTCCCTCCAGTCCCGCGCGTGCCCACCAAAAGCCTCCCATTTGGCAATTCTAGGACCGCACCGACGTTCATCAGAGCCGTCGAAAAAGACAATTGCGTCCACGTCACGCCATTGTCGACACTTTTATAGAGACGTCCCACCATCCCGGAAGGGTTGGAATTGCTGCCGTCCAAAACGCCGGCGTAATAAGTCGCATTCCCCAAGACCGATTCCGCCATCGTTTTGCAAGTCAGATTATTCCCGCCGCCGGGACTCGCGCTCATCACGCTGCTGAAGCTGGTTCCGCCGTCCACGCTCCTCCAAATGGCGGCATCGGAAGGCACCCCTTCGCACGCGAAAACCAGATTCGCGGTCCTGGAAGAGACCAGGAGCCCATCCGTGAAATGAAGAGCAACCGAAGGAAGGATCAGTTGCGTCCAAGCAGCGCCCTTATTCGTGCTTTTATACAACCCGGTGCCCTTCACTCCGGCATATACGTTGTTGGCGTTATTGGGATCGAAGGAAACCTGGGTGACCTGGCCGCCCGCGACCGTAGCGGTGGCGATGACGGTGGCGCCGACAGAAGAAGAACCGAGGGAAAGCGCGGCCAGTATCAAGCCCAGCGGCGCCAGACGCGAAGATCGGTAAAATTCAAAAGGCATGTCTCAACCTATAAGCTTAGAAGCGCCGGCAGAGTATAAAGAACGCCTGCGCTCCTGTCAAGACCCGCGTGACACTGTCGCGTGACAACACGCCCGAGCCTCATTGCGCCCGCCGTCGGGATTTTCCATAATGAAGCCATGAAATATTTGCGCCGCACGCTTGCCGTTTTGCTGTTCCTGCCCCCCGCGGCCGCCGCGACTCCCTTTGGGGACTTCCAATCCAAGGTGAACTCCGCCAACCTCAAGCCCTTCGCGCTCGACCTCGGCGGCATCCTGGGAGGAGCGGCGTTTCATTCCGGACGCGCGCTCGGGTTTCCGGGGTTCGACATAGGTCTCGTCGGAACCGTGCAGTTCCGGCCCGACCGCGACGACACGATCTTGCGGGACGCCGGCGTGCAGCGCTTCGGCATCCCGCTGGTCCAAGCCGAGATCGGCCTTCCCTACAATTTCGACGTCATCGCCCACGGCATGACGGGACAGGGCGCGCGTATATTCGGCGCGGGCCTGCGATACGGAGTACGCAAAAGCGCCATCCTTTCCGTAATGCCCGATATCGCCGTGTCGGCTTTCGCGGATAGGGTGAATCACACTTTCTTCAATGCGACCCATTATTCGCTTAACGCGGTTTTGTCCTTCAACCTGCCTATCCTCCATCCTTATATAGGGCTCGGCTGGGACCACACGAAGGTCAACGTCGGCTCGGCATCGACGCCCGGCATGACGGGCCTGTCGGCCACGGCGCGCGGCAGCCGGGCGAGCCTAGGGGTCGATTTTTCCGTCCCCTTCTTCCACGCCTACGGCGCCTACACCTTCTTGCACGGCCTGCCGGGAATGGATATCGGGCTCGGGACCCGGTTTTGAAACGGCCGCCGACCCGGCCGAAGCCGCCGCGATGACCAAAATCTACACCAAGACGGGAGACCGTGGCGAGACGGGTCTATGGGGCGGCCGCCGGGTCGCCAAGAACCATCCGCGGGTGCGCGCCTATGGCGAGATCGACGAACTCAACAGCGCCTTGGGCGCCGCCCTGGCAAGCATTCCGGCAACGCGAAACTTCGCCCTCCTGCGCGCGGCGCTGACTCGGATACAAAAAGAACTGTTCCAGGTCGGCGCCCTCCTCGCGACTCCGCCTGACGAGACCCACCGGCTCCCGGAGGCGTTCCGGGAAGGCCCGACGCAGACCGCCGTCCGTCGCTTGGAATCGGAGATCGACGCGCTCACCGCGGATATAAAACCGATGAGGCATTTCATTCTGCCGGGCGGCTCGCTGCCCGGGGCTCTCCTGCACGTATCCCGGACAGTCTGCCGCAGGGCCGAACGGGAAATCGCGTCCCTGCATGAGAGAGAGGCGGTGCCCGATTCCCTCCTCGTCTACGTCAACCGCCTGTCCGACCACCTCTTCACCGCCGCCCGATGGACGAACGCGCGGCTTCGCAGAGCGGAAACCCCCTGGAGCGGCCTCGCGTCCGACAACTCATGAGGGATCTCAACGGCGAGGCGATTCAAACCCGTCAACTCCGACATGACTATCCGCCCAGCGCGGCGGGAAAGGAGCCCCGGGCCGCCCTGCGCGGCGTCGATCTCGACGTGCGGCGCACGGAGCTCTTCGGGCTTCTGGGCCCCAACGGCGGCGGCAAGACGACCCTCTGCCGGATCCTGACGACGGCGCTGAAGCCTTCGAGCGGGACCGCGACCGTGGCCGGCTGCGGCATCGCCGAAAACCCGGCGGGGGTACGCCGCAAAATCGGGGTCGTCTTCCAGCACCCCTGCCTGGACCGCAAACTCACGGTATGGGAGAACTTGCTGCACCAGGGACATCTCTACGGCCTGCGCGGCGCCGCCTTGGCGGAACGCATCCGCGAAATGTTGGGACGCGTCGGGCTCTCGGATCGCGCCAATGAGCTTATCGAAAACCTTTCCGGCGGTCTCAAGCGCCGGGCCGAGATCGCCAAGAGCCTCCTCCACCGGCCCGAGGTCTTGATCCTGGACGAGCCGACCTCCGGCCTCGATCCGGGCGCGCGCCAGGACCTGTGGAATTATCTGCGGGAGCTCCAAAAGGCCGACTCGGTCACCATACTGGTGGCCACGCACCTCATGGAGGAGGCGGAGAAATGCGACCGCCTGGCGATATTCGACAAGGGGGAGGTCGTCGCGCTGGGTTCCCCCGCGTCGCTCAAATCCGAGATCGGCGGGGACGTGGTCTCGATCGAAGCGCAAGGACCGGAAGGGATCCGGGAGGAAATCCGCCTGAAGTTCGGGGTGGAGGCCATGCTCATCGGGAACCTCCTGCATATCGAATGGCCGCAAGGGCACACCTTCGTTCCGGCGCTCATCGAGGCCTTCCCCGGCCGGATCACCTCCGTCACGATCTCGAAGCCCTCCCTGGAGGACGTCTTCATCCACCGCACCCGACACCGATTCTGGCAGGAAGGCGTCGAATGAATTCCTCGCTCTTGGCGATACGCACGCTCTGGATCCGCGAAGTCGTGAGATTCTATCGAGACCGCTCGCGCGTCATCGGGGCGATCGTTCCGCCGGTCGTCTTTTGGTTCCTGATCGGCTCCGCGCTGGGAGGCGGCTCCGGGACGGCCGGCGGCAGCAACACCTATCTGCAATCCCTCTTTCCAGGCACCATCCTCCTCATCGTGCTCTTCACCGCGGTGTTTTCCACCATTTCGATCATTGAGGACCGCCGCGAAGGATTCCTTCAAGGCGTGCTCGTGGCGCCCGTCCCCCGCTCCACGATCGTCCTGGGAAAAATTGCCGGGGGCGCCACCCTGGCATTCTTGCAGGCGCTCACGTTCCTGATCATCGCTCCGTTCGTGGGCGTTCCGCTCGCGCCCGAAAGGATGCCGTTCGTGCTGGCGGAGCTATGGCTGAGCGCCTGCGCCCTGACCGGCTTCGGATTTTGGATCGCCTGGCGCATGGATTCCACCCAAGGATTTCATGCGATCATGAACCTGCTTCTCATCCCCATGTGGATGCTCTCCGGCTCGGTCTTCCCGATTTCGGGCGCGCCGACGTGGCTGCGGTGGATCATGACGGTCAACCCGGTCACCTATTGCGCGGCGGCCCTCCAGCACGGATTGGCCGTCGGGACCTCCTCCGGCCTGCCCTCCCCCGCGCTTTCATTCATCGTCACCGGCTTATTTTGCATCGCCATGGTCGCGGCCAGCACTTGGGAGGTCGGGCGCGAAGGCCGCCGTTGAGAAAGCCGGCGCCCTCACCGCCCTGGACGCCCCGTCCTCAATCCTGTTATACTGGAGCTTGCCGGAATTAAAATTTGGAGGACGCATGTTCCTAGAGCCGATCCAGAGCGTCGTTGATTTCTCCTTCTACCGAAAGGTCCCGGAACGTTCCGCCGCCCGGACGGTCGGCTATGTATTCTATCTGGGCTTCGTCTTTTCGGGATTGGCCACCATCGCGCTCGCCAGGCAGTTCGGCCCGCTGCTCAGGGAATCGATCGACTGGGCGGCGAACAGCATTCCCCCGATCGTTTTCGCCGACGGCAAGGCCTCCAGCGCCCTCGCCGGCCCGACGATCATCCGCCACCCGCGCATCGGCGACGTAGCCCTCCTAATCGACACCAATCGCACGACGGCGGTCGCGGCTCAGGAGTTGAACGAGCAGAAGGTGAGCGTCTACCTCACCCAGAATACGCTCTATCTCATGACCTCTCCCGAAAAGATGGAGCACTACGACCTGGCCAAAAGCAACGCGACGAGGGGGTTCACCATCGACGCGAATTTTTACAGGAAGCTGGGGCATACGATCCTGCGGCTATTCTACCCTATCGCCTGGCTCTTCGCGTGGATGTCCTTCGTAGTGTGGAAACTGTCCGCGAGCCTTTTCTACTCCCTATTCGCCCTGGCGATCGATGTCAAGACCGCGTCGGGACTGCCTTACAAATCGCTCTGGCGGATCGCGGTGTACGCGCAAACGCCGGTCGTTTGGCTGCAGACGGTCGTCCTCTTCTTGCCCCGCCACATTCCTGGATTTTTCCTGATCGCGTGGGGAGTCGCCGCGCTCTATCTCTGGCAGGCGCTCAAGCAGCATCAGCCTGCGGCTCAAGCAGCGGAACCGTCCTAGCCGCGGCGGTCGGCGCGCTCGCGTCGGGGCTTCACGCCACCATCATATCCGCGACGCGGAAGGTGGGCGTCGCGATGCGGCCGTAAAAGGTGAGATCGTCGGCGACCGCGTCGACGCGGTCGAGGAGCTCCAGGATATTCCCGGCCAGCATCGCGCCGCGGACCCCGTGCGTCAGCCGCCCCCCTTCTACCGCTATGCCGGAAACCCCGACGGAAAACTCTCCGGAGATCGGATCGGCCGTGTGCATCCCCATGACCTCCAGCACCAACAACCCGTCTTTCGTGTCGGCGATTATTTTTTCCCGGGTCGAACGTCCGGGCTCCATGAAAAAATTCGAAGGGGAGGGCGAAGGCGTTCCTCGATACGAGGGTCGGCCGGCGGACCCGTTGGAACTCCGGGCGTCCTTGCCGGCGGTGTAGGTATCGTAAAAGAATTCCTTCAAAATGCCGGCCTCCACCATCACCTTGCGGCGGGTCGGGAGCCCCTCATCGTCGAACGCGGTTGATCCGGTCGCCCGCGGCCGATGGGGGTCGTCCACCAGGTGGACCAAAGGATTGGCCACCCGCAACCCCATTTTCCCGCGAAAGAGGGACTTGCCCCTCTGGACCTGCTCGGAAGAGAGCGCCCCCGCCACCAAGTCCAAAAATTCCCCGGCGGCCCATGGGTCGAAGAGGATATGCCGGCGCGCGGTCGGCATCTTCTTGGCGTCGAGAAGGGCCCCGGCGCGAAACGCCGCGTCCCGGGCTGCGCGCTCGAAATCGAGATCGGAATAGAAACAGGAGGAATACGAGCCCCCGCCCACCTGCACCTGTCCGGGCGACTCGGCGATAGCGGCCAAGCCGACGCTGCAGTGCGTGGCGCTCTCGCAGGTGCTCAGCCCCCGAGTATTGAAGATCGCCACCTCGTGCCGGCTCTCGCCGTATCCCGAATGCAGGATGCGGCGAACCTTGGAGTCGCCGCCGAGGGCCGCCTTTTCCATGGCCAGAAGTCTCGGAAGCTGCGCCTCCAAGGGATCATTGAACAGGGAGGCGTCATTGAGCGTTTCCGGCAAACCCGGGACCGCTTGGCCCGGTTCCGGCCGCGACGGGAGGGCGCGGTACGGATCCGGAGCGGAAAAGGGAATCTGATCGAGAGCTTGCCTCAAGAGCCTGCGCAAGTCCTCCAAATCGAGTCCGGCCGCGGAGGCGAATCCCAGGCGCCCGCCATGGATCACCCGCAACCCCATGCCCGCGTCCCACGATTCCTGGATCGTCTCGACCCGGCCTTCCTTCAGGTCGACGCCGCGCTCCGACCCGCGGCTCAAATAAATCTCGGCCTCGGCGCCGGAAGGAAGCCCCTGAGCGACCGCGTTCAGCGCCTCGGCGGCCAACTCGGACAAGCGGCGCTGGGCCTCGACGCCGATCATTGCCGCGCGTTCCCCGCCGCGCGTCGGGAAGTATCCCGTCATGGCGCGCGCGGCGTCATAGCCGCGTAGGTCATGTACAGAAAAAGAAACGCCAGAAGGAGGAAGAACGTCCCCCATTTTCGCCGCTCCAGAGCGATATGCGCGTCGTTCAACAGGTAGTGGCGAAGTATCGCGTTCATCCGCTCGATGAGACCGGGCCGGTACAGGTAGCCGAGCCCCAGCAGAAAAAATAAAAGGCCCAGGATAAACTTAATCAACACGCTCATGGATTATTCATCGGGGACCGCGGGAGCGTTATAACGGTTCATCGCCGCCTCGATCCCATCCTGAAGGATGGCTTCAATCGCCTCGCATGCGCGCGCGAGCCCGCGGTCGAGAGCGGTCTTCTCGTCCGCCCGCAGCCGCCCCAAGACAAAGCGCGCCGGATCCTCGCCGGGGGGCAAGGGCCCGATGCCCAAGCGTATGCGCGCGATGTCCTCCGTCCCCATCTCCGCGATGACGGATTGCATCCCGTTATGCCCTCCCGCGGAACCTCCGCGCCGAATGCGCAGCGCCGCCAAAGGCAGGAAAAAATCGTCATAACAAACGAGCGCCTCCTCGGGGCCGATGCGATGAAATTGCGCGAAATCCCGCACCATCCGGCCCGAGAGATTCATATAGGTCAACGGCCTGACCAAATAAAAGTGCGTATCGCCTCGAGCGCCGCGCGCAAACTCGCCCAAGTCCTTCCACCGATTCCACTCGGAGGGAGGAACAAGGCGGTCGAGCAGCTGGAACCCTAGATTATGGCGCGTCTGGTCATGCCGGGGGCCGGGATTGCCCAGGCCGACGATAAGGCGCATGGGCGAGAAAGTCCCCCCTGGGAGCTATTTGCCTTCCTTCTTTTGAGCCGGCGCAGGAGCGGCAGCGGGAGCGCCGCCCTTCGCCTTGGCCTCCGGCTCCGCGGCTCCCTCGGCGCCCTCTTCCTCTTTCTTGCCCTTGGCGATGACCTCGGGCTCCGCGACCGCGGCCTCGGCGGGAGCGACCTCTTCGACCCGGGGCTGGAGGATATTCACGACAATGTGCTCCGGCGAATCGAGCACCTCGACCCCAGCCGGGATCGTCACGTCCTTGACCAGGATATTGTGATTGATCTCCAGGCGGCTGACGTCGATCTCGATATGCTGGGGGATCGCGGTCGGCAGAGCCCGCACGCGAAGTTCGCGCAGCGCGTGTTCGAGCACGCCGCCTTGCAGCTTGACGCCCGGAGCCTCCCCCACTACATGCAGGGGCACCCTGACCTCGATCTTCTCCCGCAACGAGATTCTCTGAAAGTCGGCGTGGACCGGCTGCTGGGTGACGGCATGGCGCTGGAGCGACTTCAAGATGACGGTATCCTTTCCCTCGGGATGTTCCAGATGCAGGATGGCATTGGTACCGCCCGTTCTCGTCGCTTTCAGGAGCTCCGTCTCGACGACCAGGACGCTCAGCGGGGGCTTTTCGCCGCCGTAGATCACCGCCGGGATCTTTCGGTCCTTGCGGATCGCGCTCAACTCCTTGCGGGTCCCGCGTTGATTTCTGATTTCCGCGCGCAGCTTGATCTCTTGCATAATTCTCTCCCTGAAAACTAGTGCTCCTAGATGAACAGCTCGCTGATGGACTCTCCGTGATGGTTCCTTCGTATCGCCTCTCCCAACAATGCGGCGATGGACAAAATCTTGATCTTCGCGATTCCCTCCGCGCGGATGGGGATCGAATCCGTCAGGATGATCTCGGAAATGTCCGATTTCGCCACCAGATCGACCGCGGGGCCGGACAGGACGCCGTGCACGCAGGCCGCGAAAACCTGCACCGCTCCCTGTTTTCGGATCTCGGTCGCCACCTTGACGAGGGTCCCCCCGGTATCGATCATATCGTCGAGAATGACGCAGGTCTTGCTGCCCACGTCTCCGATGACGTTGTAGACCGAGGCCTCGTTGGGGCGGGGGCGGCGCTTATCGATGATGACCAAACTCGCGTTCAGGCGCTTGGCGAACGCCCGGGCCCGCTCCACGCCCCCCACATCGGGGGAAACGACCGCCAGATCGCCCAGTCTTTTGCCGCGGAGATAATCCAGGAACACCGGGGCTGCGAAAAGATGGTCCAAGGGGATATCGAAGAAACCCTGGATCTGCCCGGCGTGGAGATCCACGGTAATCACTCGGTTCGCGCCCGCCACCGTGATCAGGTTGGCCATCAATTTGGAAGAGATCGGCACGCGCGGCTCGGTTTTCCGATCGGCGCGGGCGTAGCCGAAATAGGGGATGACCGCCGTGATCCGGCCGGCCGAGGCGCGGCGAAGGGCGTCCATCATGATCAGCAGTTCCATCGTGTTCTCGTTGACCGGGCGGCAGGTCGGCTGGATCACGTAACAGTCGCAGCCGCGGACATTCTCCTCGATGCGGACGCTGATCTCCCCATCGGCGAAACGCCCCACCTGGACCCCGCTCAAGGAAACCTGGAGATAGTACGATATCCTCTCGGCCAGCGGTCGGTTCGCGTTGCCGGTAAATAATTTCATCGAGCGGTACAGGCGCCCGACGGACGCCGGAGCGGTCCGCGGCTGCGCGGATTTTCGAGCGGTCGCCTCCGGAAGTCGCGCGGCGCCTCGGCGCATCATCGTTCCTTGTTGACCTGCGGGGCGCGCGCGATCGCCAGAACCCCGTCCGGCACGTCCTGCGTGATGGTGGACCCTGCTCCGATCTTAGCGCCCCGGCCCACCTTGACCGGAGCGACGAGGTTGACGTTGGAGCCGATGAAAGCCTTGGCCTGGATGATCGTTTTGTGCTTCGCTTCTCCATCGTAGTTGCAGGTGATCGTCCCGGCCCCCACGTTGACCTCTTCCGCTATGTCGCAATCGCCTATATAGCTGAGATGCGGGACCTTGGAACCGAAGCCCACCCGCGCAGCCTTCAACTCGGAGAAATTGCCGACCTTGGCCCTGGGTCCCACGATCGTCTCCGGCCGGATATGCGCGAAGGGCCCGATCGTCGATTTTTCCAGGATCCGCGCTCCGGACACGTGGGAGGAAACGATCTCGCAGCCATTGCCGACCGTCGTATCGGACAGGCAGGTATACGGTCCGATCCGGCACTCGCGGCCGATGCGGGTCCTGCCGCGCAAAATCGTCCCGGGCCAGAGAACCGTATCCCGCTCGATCTCTACGTCCATTTCCACATACGTGTGCGCGGGGTCGATCACCGTCACCCCGGATATCATCAGTCGATCGAGGATGCGGCGATTCAGGATTCGTTCGGCTTGGGCCAGTTGGACCCGGCTGTTGATGCCTAAAATTTCCTCGGGGGTCTGCGTGACGAAGGCCGAGATGCGACCTCCCTTGGCGCGGATACGCTCCAAACAATGGGTGAGGTACTGCTCGCGCTTATGGCCGCTCGGCTCCAGGTCCCGCGCCGCCTCGATCAAGGGGGCCGCCTCAAAACAGTAGGCGCCGGAGTTGACCTCCTGGATGGCGGCCTCCTTGGGGCTGGCCTCGCCCTCCTCGACGATCTTGATCACGTCGCCCAGCGGGCCGCGCACGATGCGGCCGTAACCCTTCGGATGGTTCAGTTTTGCCGTCAGGATGGCCGCATGTCCCTTTTGGTCGCGGTGGCTGTTGAGCAGGGCGAACAACGTCTCATAGGTCAAAAGCGGCGTGTCGCCGCAGAGGACCATCGCGGTCTCGAATTTCCTGAGGAAGGCCGCGGCGTCGAGCACCGCGCCGCCAGATCCCGTCAAGGATTTTTGGCGGAGGAAAGTGAGGGGGCGCTGGATCGAGTATTCCTTCACCACCTCCTGGACCGCCTTCTGCACCTCCTCCGCCCCGTGCCCGACCACGACGGCGATGCCGGAAGGCTTAAGCGCGATCGCCGCCCGCAGCAGGTACGAGGCTATCGGGCGCCCGCCCAGAGGATGCAGCACCTTGGGCCGGGAGGATTCCATTCGAGTCCCCTGGCCCGCCGCCAAAATGAGAACGCAAAATCCGCCGCCCTTGTGCGATCCCGATCGTCTCGTTACCAGTCTCATGTTGAACACGTGTCGCCGCGTTCCCGGGCCTGGATTCGAACCAGGAAACCCAGCTCCAAAGGCTGGTGTGTTACCGTTACACCACCCGGGAGTTGACCCGGCGCGCCGGCGGCGCCGGCGCTCACGAATCGGTCCCCGAAGCCGCCGAACCGCCGGCGGGGGGAGCCGTCCCTCCCTTCTTTAACTCCGCCTCGTAAATCCCCATCACGCGGTCTTCCAAAAGCTTTCGAAATTCAACGGTGATCGGATGCGCGATATCCTTGTAAGTCCCGTCCGTCAGCTTCCTCGATGGCATGCATAGGAGGAGACCCTTCGTGCCCTGAATGATCTTCATGTTGCGCACCACAAAACAAGAATCAAAGGTAACCGTGACGAAGGCCTTCAGCTTATCCTCGCTTCGAAGATGAACTCTGATTTCGGTTATTTCCACTAGACTCTCCAGCTCGATGCATTCCGAAACCCGGCGGGGACGCTACCCCATACAGCACGTCACATACACGTCCCAAGGATAGCCCCTCAGCCGCCCCCTCAACTGCTCGCCCTCCTCATGCGAACGGACGAACCCGAACACCGAGGAGCCCGAGCCCGACATGAGCACTCCCTGAACGCCCAACTGCCGGAGAATGCGTTTTGCCTGGCTGATTTCCGGATAATCCGGCAGTACGGCCTCTTCCAAACGATTGAACAAAAGGCCAGCCCATTCGCCGACGGGTCGGCCCGTTTCCAACTTTTTCTGGAGTTTACCAAGCTGGGCAAGTCGTGTCAATACGCCGGCGCGTCGAGACCCGTCCAAAAGCCGGTAAACTCCCGCTGTCGCCACGGAGACGCGGGGGTAGACCAGGAGCATCCACGGAAGAGCCTTGCGCATCGGCGCCGGACGCAAGCGATCCCCGATTCCCCAGCCGACGCAAAACGGCGCATCTTGTTGAAAAAACGGCACGTCCGCGCCCAGCCCGCCGGCCAGGCGCCGCAGCGCGGCCCGCAAGGACGTCGTCCGCATCGACCGGTCCAATTCGAACGCCCGGGCCATGCCCACCAGGGTCCCCGCCGCGTCCGACGAACCGCCTCCCAGGCCGGCTCCCGGCGGGATATTCTTTTGAAGCGCGATGCGGACGCCGCAGCCGATGCGAAAAGTCTTCCGGAAGGCCTCGGCGGCCCTCACGACCAGGTTCTCGGGGCCTTCGGGTATCTGAAACCCGGTCCGGTTCTCCATTGCAAATTCCACGGGACCTTCCGCTTGGGGACAAATCTCGAGGCCGTCGAACAATGATATTTTCGCGAAAATAGTCGCTAAATTATGATATCCGTCCGGGCGCCGGCCCGTAACTTCCAGGAACAGGTTGACTTTGGCCGGACATTGGAGCTTGGCCTGGATCATGGCAGCGGCGCCGGCGGAAAAAACCGAACGCGCGGGGAGTTCAACCGGATATCTATCGAGAAATTCTTGGCCTCCGCCTTTAGATGCGTCGGGACCCGCCGCCCTTCGACCGCCTCAAATTCGTCGAGGAGGATCCTCATGGAATCGGAAGTCCCCTGGAAGCTCCTTAGATCCCCACTCGTATCGTCGAGGAACAGCTGATAGGCGCCGCCCCCCACCCAATGCGTCCGCCAGCCTTCGTGGAATTCGGCGGGACGGCCCTCGAATATCCTGCCGCTCAAGCCGTCTCGCACGGTAAAAAGCGTGTGCGCCACGGCCTCCTGGAGGACTTCGGGCGAAATTCCATCGACCGGGAAGGGATCCATCTCGAAGAGCGTCCTTCCCGCTACTCGGGCGCGGAACAGAGGGACCCAGAAAGGGCCCAAGAAATCGAGCCGCAGCGATTGCGGAGACTCGAACATCATCAAGGCTTTAAAACTCCATTTTTTCTTGGCGACCGATCCGGTGATTTCGCACAGGCCCGAATAGGCCTCGATCCCGCCGTACACGCGGCGAAAATACTCCATCCAAAGATTTCCCAACGCCTGCGGGGAACGCCGCGCCTCCAGAGCCGCCAGCTTCTTTCGAAGGCGCTCCCCCTCGGCGCCTCCGAGCAGGCTCATGCGCCAGGCCACCCAGGCGGTGCCGGAATCCCCCAGGACCTCGTACGCGTCCCCCAAATGCTCCCAAACGGTCGGATCCTCCGGAAGCTTCTGCAGAGCCGCCTTCAACTCGATTTTCGCGTCTTGGAGTCGCCCCTGCTTGAAATAAGACCAACCCAAGGAGTCGCGGTAGGCTCCGTTGTCGGGTTCGATCGCCAGCGCTTTTTCGATCAGCCCCTGGGCCTCGGTCAGCTTCAATCCGCGGTCCGTCAACGAATAGCCGAGGTAATTCAGGGCCGCCGAATCGCTCGGCCTCTGTTGCAGCAGGACGCGAAATTCCCGCTCCGCATCTTCGATACGGCCCAGCCTCTCATGCAGGACCGCCAATTGAAAACGCGCGTCCCGAAAGTCCGGCGCGCGGCCGAGGATCTCCCGAAAGAACTCGATCGCCTTTTCGGGCCGCTTGAGATCGTCGTACCCCAGAGCCAGGAAATAGGCGATCTCGGTATTGTCCGGCCACCGAGCATGGGCCCGATCCAAAATCACGACGGCTTCCTGAAGCCGGCCCGCCTGCGTCAGGTAATAGCTCAAGCGCAGGTTCAGCTCCGCCTCCTGTTCGAGCGCCGCGCTATCGGACAACGCGGCGGCGGCGGACGCGAAATCCCGGTTTTGTTCGGCCAGGATCGCAAGCCAAAGGCATGCCGTTGGATTTTTGGGTTCGATCGACTTGGCCCTGACGAAATAGCCGCCAGCCTCGTGCGCCTCGCCCAACGCGACGGAGAGCTCTCCCGCATGGTTGAGGAGGACCGCGCTTTGAGGCTCCTGCTCCAGGATATGAAGGTATTCCCCCAACGCGGCCCGGGTATCCTGGCTCACCTCGTACAAGTGCGCCAAGGCGTAACGAGCCTGCAGGAAATTCGGAGCAAGCTCGATCGCCTCCTTAAGCCGTTCGATCGCCGAGCGGCGCCGGCCCTGGCGCTCCTCCACCAAGGCGATTTGATAATGCGCGTCCGGCGCGCGCTCCGGGTTGAGATGGATATATTCCTGAAAATATTGTTTCGCGCTCTCCGGGGATTCGACATTGAGCAAGTTCCCCAAGGCGAGCATCGCCTCGGGAAACTTGGGGTCGAGCCGAAGAGCCTCCTCCATGGATTTCCTGGCGAGAGAAATTTCTCCCCGCGCCCACCGCACGTTTCCCATCACCAGCCAAGATTTCGCCCTCTTAGAGTCGAGCGCCACCAGGCGTTGCGCCCAATCCAAGGCGCGCGCCGGCCGCCCGCCCTCCAAGGCGAGCTCAGCCGCCTGCTCGATAATGAACGCCGATTGCGAATCGATCTTGGAGGCCTGTTCGTACTCGTCCAACGCGGCGTCGACCTGCCCTTGGTGCTGAAGGAGGAGCGCCTTCATGTAATGCATCGTGGCGGTCTTCGTGTCGGCCGCCGTCACGTGCGGAGCCGCCAACAGAACGCACAGCGCGCCTGCCGGCCAGCCGTGGAGATTTATCGGGAGAGTCATGTGGGAACTTCCAAACTGCGACCCATCAGGAGCGCGTCGGAACCGTCATTATAATATTTGGGCCTGCGCCCCACAATCCGGTATCCCAGACGGGCGTAGAGGCATTGGGCCGGCTCGTTGCCGGCGCCCGCCTCCAGGGTGATCCGAGAGCAGTCCCGGCTCCGGGCTACATGGTGCAAATGCTCTACCAGGGCCGACCCCAAACCCATGCGAGTTCGCATCGGGTGGACCGCCACGTTATTCACTTGCGCCTCGTCTAAAACGATCCGCAAGTTCGCATATCCAACGACAAGGCCGTCCAATTCCGCGACGCACGTATAAGATCGCTCCGATGCGAGCTCACTCTCGAATTGCATCCGGCTCCAATGCGGCGTCGTATCCCAAGCCGTTTCGATCTCCAAGACCGCATCGAGGTCCGCCGTCTCGACGCGGCGGATACGGGGCCGCTGCGGACCCTTCATGCCTTTCTCGGGAGACTTTTTTCGTAATAGGCGGGTCTGAGATACAAGGGTTGGAAGGCTCCGATCCGGCCCCGCTCTATCTTTTCCAGGGCGATCGCGGCCAGCGATTCAGTCGTCGCCTCCGCGCCCGCCCAGGCCCTAACATGGCGGCAATCCCGTCCGAGAAGCCCGAGCGCCTGCCGCGCCCCCGAACCCACCAAACAAAGAGCCCCGCGACCTCGCGCCCGGCGTAAAAAATCGGGCCAGTCGGCGCGGCGGATCCACTGCTGGGATTGTTCGCACCGGGAGCCTTCCTTTCCCGCCGATGGAAACTGTTGGTAGAAAAATCCCTGACCCGACGCCTCCAGGACGACGCCCAGCCTTTCGTTTTTTTCGAGCACCCCAGCCGATATCGCCTGCGCCGCCGCAGCCTCCAGCAGGGATACGCCGACCACGGGACGCTCCAACGCCCGCGCCGCCGCGGCGGCGAAAGTCATCCCGACGCGGATTCCGGTAAAACTGCCGGGACCGTTTGCAGCGACGATGACGTCCAAATCTCCCGGGTTCCAATGCGCGCGCCGAAAAAGGCGTTCCACTTCGCAAATCAACGCCTGATCCTGTCCCCTCTTCACGAGGACGCGCCGCGCCCAAACGGCAGCGGCGACCGGCTTTTCGGCGCGCGGCGACCGCATCACAAGGGCAAGCTCCAGAACCGCGCTGGAGGTCGTGTTGATCGTCAGAATTTTCACGGCAATCCCGCGCCTGTGAGTAAGCGCATCGCGCGGCGGCCGCATCCCGATATTCGCAGGGATCGGGCGGCTCCGCGACGCAGGCTTAGAAACCGGATATCCAGACGATCGTCCGGCAGCAGCGCCCGGGCCGCCTGGGGCCATTCGATGAGGCATGTCCATCGACCCTCCAGGAGGTATTCTTCCAATCCCAAATCCGCGATCTCGTCGCCGGCGACTCGAAAAAGGTCGGCATGGCAAATCCGCCGGCCGGCGGCTCGGTATTCCCGCACCAAGCCGAAGCTGGGGCTCGCCACGCCCTTGCGGCATCCCAACGCTCGCGCGAAACCCCGCACGAACGTCGTCTTGCCGCTGCCCAGGGGGCCGCGCAGACACAGCACGTCCCCGGGCCGGCTTCTACGGGCCAAACGCCCCGCGATGTCCTGCGTTTCCTCCGGCGAACGCGCTACGAGGCGCAAGACTCTCTCTTTCCATCTCAACGATGTCACCGGAGAAACTCCCTAGCCCAAGCGCTGAAAGGCGGCTGGAAGCGCCTCGATCACGTCCGAGGCGAGCAGGGAGAACTGGGTTTTTTCGCGAACCGCGATGTCCGCGCTGAGACCGTGAAGGAAAACCCCCAAGGCCGCCGCCTCGAAACCGCCGTCTCGCCCTTTCCCCGACGCGAGGCGCTGCCCCCCCAAAGCGGCGATGATACCCGTCAATACGTCTCCGCTCCCCCCTTTGGCGAGTCCCGGATTGCCCGTCGGATTGATCGCGACGCGCTTGCCGTCCGTCACCACGGTCGCATGTCCTTTCAAGGCGCACACGATCCCCAGTTCCCGCGCCAATCCGACCGCAGCCGCGACGCGGCCCGCCTGGACCGCGCGCGGCGACGTCGCGCACAGGCGGGCCATCTCGCCCGGATGCGGCGTCAGGATGCCGGGAGCCCCGTCCCGAGCGAGCAGACGACGGAGCGTTCGGCGCGGCTCGAGCGCCAGGATGTTGAGCGCGTCGGCATCCAAGACCGTCGGGATGCGCAGCGCTTCCAGGATCGACAAAACCGCCGCGCGGGCGCCGGTCGATATGCCGGGACCCAGGGCAAGCACCGAGTAGCGGCGCTTTGAATGCAACCGCCTCAAGAGCGTCGCCGCAGCGCCGGAAATGATTCCTTGGCGAGTCTGAGGCAAGGCCGACGTTAAAACCTCGGGGGCAAATCCCGCCGCGGCCGCCTGTTGCCCTTCGGGCACTCCCAAGGTGACGAGACCCGCCCCGCAGCGCAGGGCCGCGCGCGCCGCCAACGCGGCCGCCCCCACCATCCCCCGGGATCCTCCCACGATCAAAACGTGGCCGAAATCGCCCTTATGCGCCGCGAGTTCGCGCCGGACGAGCCAGCGCCTTACGGCGGCGCGCGACAGGCGTCGAGACCTCATTCCACCGTGACGCTCTTGGCGAGATTTCGCGGCTGGTCGACGTCGCAGCCGCGCAGATCGGCGACATGATAGGCCAAAAGTTGAAGAGGAACGGCGTTCGCGATCGGAGAAAGAAACTCCGGCATCGAGGGCAACGGCAAGGACCAATCCGCCAGGCGACGCGCCCGATCGTCCCCTTCGGTATGGACCACGATCAGGGACGCTCCTCGGGCCTTAGCTTCCTGGATATTGGATAATATCTTATCCAAAATCTTCGAACGGGTCGCGATCGCCACGACGGGCATGTCGGAATCGATCAAGGCGATCGGTCCGTGCTTCATTTCTCCGGCCGCGTATCCCTCGGCGTGGATATACGAGATTTCCTTGAGTTTCAGCGCCCCTTCCAGCGCGATCGGATAATTGAGATCGCGCCCGAAGAAGAGGACGTGATCCTTCTTGACGAGCCGCCGAGCGGCCTCCTGAACCCGCGCGTCCAGCTTCAAGGCATCCCGAATGAAGCCCGGAAGCTTCACCAGTTCGTCCACCCAAACCCGCGCCTCGGTCTCGCTCATGCTCCCCCGCGCCAATGCGACGTGGAGCGTCAGCAGGTACAGCGCCGTCACCTGGCCGATGAAGGCCTTTGTGGAAGCGACCCCCATCTCAGGACCGCAGCGCGTATAAAAATTGAAATCGCTGGCGCGTGTCAGCGCGGAACCCAAGACGTTGCAGACCGCCAGGACTTTAGCCCCCGCGGATTTAGCCAGCTTGACGGCCGCCAAGGTGTCGGCCGTTTCTCCGGACTGGCTGACCGCAATCACCAACGTTTCAGGGCCTATGAGCGGTTCGCGATAGCGGAACTCGGAGGCGACCTCGGCCTCCACGGGCAAGCGGGCGTGGCGTTCCAGGAGATAGCGGCCGATCAGGCCTGCGTGGTAGGCGGTCCCGCACGCGATGATCCGCACGCGAGAGATCGACCGGAGATACTTCTCCGTGATGCCCGTCTCTTTCTCGAGAAGCCCGCCCGTCAAAGGGAACAACCGTCCGCCCAGCGTGTCTTCCACGGATTGCGGCTGCTCGTGAATTTCCTTTAGCATGAAATGACGGTAACCGGTCTTCTCCGCCATCGTCCGGTCCCAGGAGATCTGCGTCGGCTGTTTTTCGACGCGTTTGCCGTCGACGCGGAAAAATCGCGATCCCTCGGTCCCCAAGACCGCGATCTCCCCGTCTTCGAGAAACACCGCCCGGCGGGTATAGTCCATGAAGGCCGGAACATCCGAGGCCACGAAGGCCTCTCCCTCCCCTAGCCCCACGACGAGCGGCGATGCCGTCTTGGCGGCGATCAAGCAGCCGGGCGCCTCGGCCCACAGGACCGCCAGGGCGTAGGCCCCCTGCATCTCCGAAACGGCCTGGCGCACCGCTTCGAAAAACGCGGGCTCTCTAAGATCGGGAGCGGAGGAACCCCGACCCCGAGCGGCCGCCGCGAGCTTTTCTTCGATGAGATGCGCAACGACCTCCGTATCCGTTTCGGAACGAAACTCGTGTTTGCGTTCCTGAAGTTCCGTCCTCAAGGCGAGATAGTTCTCGACGATTCCGTTATGAATGACGACAAGTTTTTGAGAGCAGTCGGTATGGGGATGCGCGTTCTCTTCGCAGGGGCGGCCATGGGTGGCCCAGCGCGTATGACCGATCCCCATGCGTCCCTGGAGAGGCTCTTGGGCGACCCGCGCCGTCAAACTGGAGAGCTTCCCGACGCTGCGGCGCAGGTGGATCGCACCCCCGTTGAGGACGGCGACGCCGGCCGAATCGTAACCGCGGTATTCGAGACGCCTCAAACCTTCCAGCAGGATCGGCGTCGCGTCTCTGGATCCGATATAGCCGATGATCCCGCACATGCCGGTGTCCGGGACTATCCAGCCCCGGCGATGATTTTTTTCATATCGCCCACCGCGGCGCGCAGGCCCGTGAAAAGCGCCCGTGAAATTATCGAAAATCCGATATTCAGGCACGCGACGTGCGGAATGCGGGCCACCGCGGCTACATTGTGGTAATCCAGGCCGTGTCCCGCATGGAGGCCCAGCCGGAGTTCATGCGCCAGATATCCGGCCAACTCCAAGCGCTCCAGCTCGAACTCCTGCCGGTGACGGCCCAGGGTCCGGGCGTACTGCGACGTGCACAACTCCACCGTATCCGCGCCGAGATTCTTGGCCAGACGCACGCCGGCGGCCTCCGGGTCGATGAACAGGCTCACCTCCATCCCCGCGCGGCGCAACCGCGAAATCGCCTTTTCCAGACTCTTCGCAGGGTCGGTCTTCTTGAGATCCAGCCCGCCCCGAGTCGTCACCTCGTCTTGGCTTTCCGGAACGATGCACACTGAATCCGGATGCAGCCTGGAGGCGATCGCCACCATCTCCGCCGAGGCGGCCATCTCCAGATGGAGTTGGAATTTCCCGCCTTTGCGAAGCCGGGAGAGATCGGCCTCCTGGATATGGCGTCGGTCGTGCCGCAGATGCGTTACGATCAGATCGGCCCCCGCCGTTTTGCATACGCGCGCGGCCGCCAAAGGATCCGGCTCCACTTCTCGCCGGGCCTGCCGGAGCGTCGCGACATGGTCTATGTTGACTCCGAGTTTAATGGACATGTGCTTGTATCTCCCTAAGGAACGTCTCCGTGATTTCATTGGAAATGCGCCGGATCGAGCGCCGGTCCGGCCCTTCGACAAGGATTCGAATCAGGGGCTCGGTTCCCGAATATCTCACGAGGACCCTTCCATCCCCGTGCAGCCGCCTTTCGCAATCCCGGATGCAGCGCCGCAACCGGGGCATCTCCTCCAAAGGAACCTGATTTTCGACGCGGATGCTGCGCAAAACCTGAGGGTAGTTTTGGAACCGCTTCCGGAAACGGCTCAAAGGCAGGCCGGAGCGGACCAGGATCGCCAGGATCTGCAGGGCCGTGAGAAGGCCGTCTCCCGTCGGGCCGAACCGTCGGAAAATGATGTGCCCGGAGGATTCGCCGCCCAAGCCGAGCCCCTCCTGGTCGAGCGCTTCCGAAACGTTGCGGTCTCCCACCGGCACCTGAACCGCGCCGATTCCCCCCTCCTCCAGGAATCGAATCATGCCGTAGTTCGACATGACCGTCAGCGCGATCTTTCCTCCGGGCAAGGCCCGCCTCTCCTGGAGGTCGGTGGCCGCCATCGACAACAAAACGTCGCCGTCGCAAGGCGCCCCCTCCTCATCGGCGAAAATGACCCGGTCCGCGTCGCCGTCGAATGCGGCCCCGCAGCCGCATCGGCGGCGCCGAATCTCCTCCCGCAGCGCCCGGATATCCAGCGCCCCGCAGCCGCGATTGATATTGCGGCCGTTCGGGGAGCAACCGATCGCGAATACCTCGGCCCCAAGCTCCCGCAGCAGCCGGGGCGCGACACGATACGCGGAGCCGTTGGCGCAGTCGACCGCCAGCCGCACGCCCGACAGGTCCAAATTCACCGGAAAGGTGCTTTTCAAAAAATCGAAATAATCCCGCTCGGCCGCAGGATCCGCGATCAAACGCGCGGGACGCCCCCGGGGATCGGGCATATCCTGAAGGCGATCCTCGATCTCCCGCTCCGTCTCCAAGCTCAGCTTGAACCCTTCGCCCGCAAAAAATTTGATCCCGTTGAATTCCGCGGGGTTATGGCTGGCCGACACCATGACGCCGCATAACGCGCCGCGCCGGGGGACGAGGTACGCCAACGCCGCGGTCGGGATAATTCCCGCATCCAAAACCGCGAAGCCCGCCTTGGCCATTCCCTGCGCCAACTGGCGCATAAGGCCAAGTCCCGAAGCCCGCGGATCGCGTCCCATCAAGATGCCCGGGAGGGAGCCGTTCCTCGCGCGTGCCGGCTCCCCTCGTCGCCGCCTCAGAACCGTCGCCGCGGCGTAGCCGACGCGGCGAACCATCTCCGACGTGAGCGGATAGCGTCCCGGGATTCCCCGGATGCCATCGGTGCCGAAAAGCCGAAGGCTCACGCGGGCCTCCCGTCACAACGCCCCGCCCGGACCGCCTCGAAAACGCGCAGCGCCCGACGTGTCGCGCGCACGTCGTGGACCCGAAGGACTTGGGCCCCCTGCGAGGCCGCCCAGCAGGCCGTGGCCAAGGAACCCTCCAGGCGTTCTTCGGGGACAAGCGGCGACTCGGCGCCCCCCAAGAGACGCCCGATAAAAGACTTGCGTGAAGCGCCCACCACGATCGGCCGCTCCAGACGCCCGAATTCCCCCAACCGCCTCAAAATCTCCACGTTGTGCTCAACGGTTTTTCCGAAACCGATTCCAGGGTCTATCCAAACTCGCGAGACATCCCCTCCGCCTGCGACGAAAGAAGCGATGCGTTCCTCGAAGAACTCGCAGAGGTCCTTCACCACGTCGCCGTATCGGGGGTCTTGCTGCATGTTCCTAGGGGATCCCCGCATATGCATCAGGATGACGCAGGGGTATTCCAGCGCGACCCGCATCATGCCGGGGTCTCCCCGCAGCGCGGTCACGTCGTTGAGTATCCGGGCTCCGGCGGCCAGAGCCTCGCGCGCCACGGCCGCCTTCGACGTATCCACGGACAGCGGTCAGGACAGCCTCCTCGACAACACTCGGATCACAGTAATAACTCGAAGGCGCTCCTCGACCTCCGAGATCGGCGCGGCGCCGGGACGCGTCGATTCGCCGCCGATGTCTAAGAAATCCGCGCCTTCCTCCGCAAGCGACCGCGCTTGCCGCAAGGCCTCCTCCAAGGCGGCCTCTGTCCCCGCCCTCCCATCCACGCGGCCGGCGGAGTAGAAGGAGTCCGGCGTGACGTTAAGGATCCCTAAAATACGGGCCGCGCGCGGCTCGCTGGCCGGGGGCAGGAGAAGAGAATTTTTGAAGGCGGTCTGGCTTCCCATCAAGCTCCCGCGAAAATCGCATTGAGCTCCTCGGCCTCGATAAGCTCCTTTTCGATGAGCCGTTCCGCCAGCACGTCAAGCACTTTCTTGTTTTTCTTCAGGAGCTCCCTCGCACGCTCCTGGCACTCACCCATGATGCGCTTAACCTCTTCGTCGATGGCCTGCGCGGTCGACTCCGAGTAGCCGGGTCCGCGAGAGATGTCTCGCCCGAGGAATATCTCTTCGTTCGCCTTGCGAAACGCGATGGGACCCAGCCTCTCGCTCATGCCGAACTCGGTGACCATCTTCTGGGCGAAGGTCGTCGCCTTGGAAAGGTCGTCGCAAGCGCCGGTCGTGACCTCCTGAAAGACGAACTCCTCGGCGCACCGCCCGCCCAAGAGAACGCACAGACGATTGAGAATCTCCTGGCGCGAGGTCAGATAGCGGTCTTCCGTCGGCAGCTGGAGCGTGAATCCCAAGGCCGGACCGCGCGGGATGATCGTCACCTTGTGCACGGGATCGGTGTTGGGCAGCAGCTTGGCGACGAGCGTATGGCCCGACTCGTGGTAGGCGATGACCTTCTTTTCCCGGTCCTGGATCATGCGGCTCTTGCGCTGCGGCCCGGCGATGACGCGGTCTATCGCCTCCTCCAATTCATGCAGCTCGACATGCGGCTTGTTGCGACGCGCCGCGAGGAGCGCCGCTTCGTTGACCAGGTTGGCTAGGTCGGCTCCGACGAAGCCGGGAGTCCGGCGGGCGATCACGGACAGGTCGACCTCCGGGGAAAGCTTGACCCCGCGGGCATGCACCTTCAGAATCGCCTCCCGCCCCTTGATATCCGGGCTGGACACGTTGATATGCCGGTCGAAGCGGCCGGGCCTGAGCAAGGCCGGATCGAGGACGTCCGGCCGATTGGTCGCGCCGATGAAGATGACCCCTTCCTTGGTTTCAAAACCGTCCAGCTCCACCAGGATTTGGTTCAAGGTTTGCTCGCGTTCGTCGTGTCCCCCGCCGATTCCAGCGAACCGATGGCGCCCCACGGCGTCGAGCTCATCGACGAAGATCACGGCGGGAGCGCTCTTCTTCGCCTGCTCGAACAAATCACGCACGCGCGCCGCTCCGACCCCCACGAACATCTCCACGAACTCGGACCCGGAGGAGGAGAAGAAAGGAACGCCGGCCTCCCCCGCCACGGCGCGGGCCAGAAGCGTCTTGCCGGTTCCCGGAAGGCCGTAGAGAAGCACCCCCTTGGGGATCTTACCTCCCAAGCGCTGGAACTTTTGCGGGTCTTTCAAAAATTCGATGATTTCCTGGAGCTCCTCCTTCGCCTCGTCGCAGCCCGCTACGTCCGCGAACGTGTATTTCTTGGTTTTCGCGCTCTGCAGCTTGGAACGCGAGCGTCCGAAGGCAAGCGCCTGCTTGCCCCCCACCTGCACCTGGCGGATGACGAAAACCCACCACAGCCCGATGAATAAAATAACCCAGCCTACGTTGATGAGAACCGCGGTGACCCAGCTGCGGTCGGGCTCGCCCTGGAAATGCTTCACCTGATTGCTCTCGAGCTCCGACACGAGATTCGGATCCGGCAGCGGGATCGTCCGGAAACGATGGGAGTTGCCCTTTTCGTCCTTGAATTGCCCGCGGATGAGGTCCGGGCGCATGGTCACCTCGCTGATCTGCTTCGCCTTCAAACGCTGCTTAAAAGCGGAATACGGCAGATCCTCCTCGCCGCCCATCTCCTTAAGGCTTTGGAAAAGCGCCACCAAAAGGAACAGGGCGAGGATCCAGGGAATCAACTGCTTGAGGTTTCGTGTTAATGGATTCATGGTTCAAGAGGGCTCTTTATACACTCCTACATGCGGCAAGTTGCGGTAGCGCTCGTTGAAATCCAGCCCGTAACCGACGACGAACTCATTCGGTATCTGGAATCCAACGTATTTCGGCTTGACCGCGGTTTTTCGGCGCGACGGTTTGTCCAGGAATGCGCATACCTCCAAGGTCTTCGGCCGGCGAGTCTTGAGATTCTGGAACAAATAGCTCAAGGTCAAGCCCGTGTCGACGACATCTTCCACCAGCAAGAGATCCCGCCCCTCCGGATTCTTTTGCAAGTCCAGCAACAGCTGGACGACCCCGGAGGAGGTCGTCCCGGAATACGATGAGAGCGAGATAAAATCTATGGAACAGGGGATCGTGATTCGCCGCACCAAGTCGGCCAAGAACACGACGCTTCCCTTCAAGACGCCGATCAGCAGCAGATCCCGCCCCGCATAATCCTCCGATATCTGCCTCCCCAATTCTTCGACGCGCCCGGCGATCCGGGGCGCTGGAATGAGAATGCGGTCAATCCCGGCCGGGAGCGCTTCCTTCCCGGCCGAAGCTTTTGAAGTCATAACTTTGAGAGACGGCCAGCGCTCCCCCTACGGCAACGCCTCGGGGATCTCGACGCAACACGTCCGATCGCGCTCTATGAGGACGAGGGGGGCCTGAGGAACGCTCTTCAACCGTCTGTGTAGTAGGGTAACTAAATCCAGCCATAAAATCAAGATTTCGACCTAAAATTCCGGATCTCGACATGACGTGTTAAAAAGACTGCTTCACCCAGTTTTTTATGGGGGTCCTGCCACCGGTGGCCCCCTGGCGATTATAATCGCCAGGGACCGTGCGAGAGGTGTTACTCCTTGCGCA